>JAPLDC010000292.1 GCA_026391935.1 Bacteroidota bacterium
TTGGGTATAAAAAAACAATTATCTATGGTTTGCTTATTTCCATTGTAGGTGCGTTAATAATGATCCCGGCAGTGAGCTCAGGTTCTTTTATGTTCATACTTGCTGCTTTTTTTATTATTGCTTTAGGTTTTTCTTTGCAACAGACATCAGCAAATCCTTTAGTATTAAATTTAGGAAATCCAGCAACCGGTTCTTATAGATTAAATTTTGCAGGAAGTGTTAATTCTCTGGGAACCGCTATTGGTCCTATATTGGTGAGTTTGGCTTTGTTTGGAAAAGTGATTGCTTCTGATACAGATAAATCGTCAGCTTCATTAGGTTCGATAAATGTTTTGTATATGATTTTGGCTGTGGCTTTTGGGGCTGCAATAGTTATTCTTGTTTTTTCAAAAATTCCGAAACTTGAAATTGAAGAAGACGAATCAGAAGTTAAAGTGCTAAAACAACCTTTGTTTTTTATTATTGGGATATTGTTGTTTCTCTTGGTAATCTTTGCTTATTCTGCCTTCGATAGCAGAAAAATTTCATCTGGAATTAATTTTGATGCCGATTATAATAAAATGATTTTTTTGACAGCAATTACCGGATTTATATTTTTGCTGCTTGTTGTGCTTTTTGTCTTATATAAAAAAATAAAAAGAGAAAATCGATTTGAACTTACAGCTTATCCTCAAGTGACTTTGGTGATGTTAGCGATTTTTGTTTATGTCGGTGTGGAAGTAAGCATTCAAAGTAATATGGGTACATTACTGAGAACGCCCGAATTTGGCGGTTTGGACAGTTCTAAGATCAGTCCGTTCATATCAATTTATTGGGGGAGTTTGATGATTGGGCGATGGACCGGTGCAATTGACGCTTTTAATTTAAAGAAGTCGACAAATACAATTTTAACACTTATCATTCCTTTTCTGGCATTTGCGTTTGTCCTTTTTATGAATCATCTTAATGGTGCCGATATCAGCGATTTTTATATGTATGCTATTTGTGTTGCTATTCTGTTGGCAGGATTTATTTTAGGCAAGCACCGTCCTACATTTACATTGATGTTATTTGGATTTTTAGGAAGCATTGCAATGATAATCGGATTGCTTACTCATGGAACAATTGGCATTTATGCATTTTTGAGTGGAGGATTGTTTTGCTCGATCATGTGGCCTTGTATTTTTTCTTTGGCAATAGCCGGTCTTGGAAAATATACTAGTCAGGCATCCGGTTTTTTAATAATGATGATACTTGGTGGAGCCTTTATTCCTCCAGTTCAAGGATTATTAGCAGACTATACAACGATTCATTTTTCTTATATAATACCTGTTTTCTGTTTTGTTTTTCTTTCATGGTATGCATGGAAAGTTAAAAAGATCTTAAATAAAAAAGGAATTGATTATGATGCAACATCTGGTAGCAGCCATTGATATTGGCGGAACGAACACGGTTTTTGGATTGGTCGATTTCAATGGAAAGATTTTATTAAAGGAAAATGTTTCTACGGAGCATTTTCCAATTCCTGAAGATCTGGTTGCAGTTGTTTGCGAACACATAAAGAAGGCAATGTTGCAATTCAGTAAAGACTATGAATTGGTTGGTGTTGGAATTGGAGCTCCGAATGGAAATTATTTTAATGGAACAGTTGAATTTGCGCCCAATTTAAAATGGTTCGGAGTTGTTCCATTGGCGAAATTATTTTCTGACAAATTACATGTAAAAACTGTTCTTACCAACGATGCCAATGCAGCAGCAATCGGTGAAATGATGTTTGGCGGTGCAAAGGGAATGAAAGATTTTATTTTCATAACATTAGGAACAGGTTTAGGAAGCGGGATTGTTGTTAATGGTGAAATGGTTTATGGTCATGATAGTTTTGCCGGTGAGATAGGTCATGTGATCATGTTTCCTGATGGCCGTCAATGTGGTTGTGGCAGAAAAGGGTGTTTGGAAACATATTGTTCTGCAACCGGAATTAAACGTACTTATTCTGATCTGTTGATGAGTCATCATGATAAATCCAATTTGCAAGCACGCGTTGCGGATGCAAAATATATTTACGATAAAGCAATGCAGGGTGATAAAGACGCAATTGCAGCTTTTGATCAGACAGGTGAAATTCTCGGATTAGCATTGGCGAATAGTGTTGCTTATACAAGTCCTCAAGCGATATTTTTGTTTGGCGGATTAGCTTTAGCCGGTGATTTTATTTTTAAACCAACCATAAAAAGTTTCGAGGAAAATTTATTGAACATTTATAAGAATAAAATTAAAATTTTACCGTCAGAATTAAAGGAGAATGATGCTGCAATTCTTGGAGCAGCATCTTTAATAATAAAAGAATTAAAAACGGAGTATAGACCTTAAATATTTTTCAATTTAAAATATCCAATATTTAAATAGACATGAATATTTTGACGCAGCCTTGGCCATGGTATGTTTCTGGTCCTTTGATCGGACTGATGGTGCCGGTATTATTGATCCTGGGTAATAAACCTTTTGGGATATCATCTTCATTAAAACACATTTGTTCTGCATGTATTCCGGGGAAAATCGAATATTTTAATTACAATTGGAAGGCAGAATCCTGGAATTTGCTTTTTGCATTTGGAATCGTTCTTGGAGGATTTGTTGCAGGTTACTGTTTTAGTAATCCTAACCCTATCCAGATCTCAGAAAATACAATTGCAGATCTCAATGCAATGGGCATAAAAGATCATTCCGGTTTCGTTCCGTCAGAGATATTTAATTTCCAATCATTACTTTCATTGAAAGGTTTTATATTGATGATCATAGGTGGTTTTTTTGTCGGCTTTGGAACCAGATATGCCGATGGTTGTACATCAGGACATTCAATTATGGGACTCTCTAATTTGCAATGGCCTTCATTGGTTTCAACCATTTGCTTTTTTATTGGCGGATTGATAATGACTTGGTTTATTTTGCCATGGATAATGAGATTGTAAAAAATGAACATAATAAATTTTAATAATTGTATTAAATAAAGATGATGTCAAAATTAAAATATCTGTTTCTTGGGTTTATTTTTGGAGTGATCCTGATCAAAGCAGAAGTCGTTTCTTGGTTTCGCATTCAGGAAATGTTCCGTTTTCAGGCATTTCATATGTATGGAATTATTGGCTCTGCCATTGTTGTAGGTGCCATTTCCATTTTGCTTATTAAAAAATTTAAGGTAAAAACAATATACGGTAAAGAAATAATTATTGTTCCTAAAGAATTTACCAAAGGGAATATTATCGGAGGATTAATATTTGGATTGGGCTGGGCAATGACAGGCGCTTGCCCCGGACCATTATATGCATTGATAGGTAGTGGCTTGTTAGTAATTACTTTTGTCCTATTTTTTGCTGTTCTGGGAACTTGGGCATATGGCCGGTTAAAAGACAAACTTCCTCATTGATCAAAGAAAATTATAATATTTTAAAACGATCCTTATGATTTCTGTAAATATGAAAAAAATAATTGCTTCGCTATTTCTTTTGCTTTCACTGACAAGTGTTGGCCAACCTCCTCGTCCAATGAAAGTTCTCCCATTGATCCCCCTTCCCCGAGAAGTGAAATACAGTGATGATAATTTTGTATTATCAGCACAAACAAAAATTGTATTACTGGCAGATGGCTTTCAGCATGAAGTTGATTATATCAATAATTTT
>JAPLDC010000310.1 GCA_026391935.1 Bacteroidota bacterium
AGATCCATATAATCCCCATAAACCAATATTTTTTGGTTCTTCAAATCAGTTGTTGATGTGGAATCATTTTTCACCAATTGTAAACCACTTCTTTTATCGGATCTATTGGAATTAAAAATTGCCATCACTGCCAAAATTAAAACGGCACCTACAATTCCCCCAATTACTATTCCTAAAATTAATCTCTTCATGATAAATTATTTTATTAAAATAAAAATGAGGAATCCAAGTTCTGAATTCCTCATTAAAGGTAAATTATTTTTTCTTCAAGCTACGAAATAGATTTCACAGCTTTAGTTGAAATGTCAAGAAAATCAATCTGGGTTCAATAAAACATTTACACCGTCAATTTCTTGTATCTCACACGTCTCGGCTCAACATTACCTAAACGTTTCTTTTTATTTTCTTCATACTCCGAATAGCCGCCTTCAAAATAATAAACTGTTGAATCGCCTTCGAATGCAAGAATGTGTGTACAAACTCTATCTAAGAACCAACGATCGTGTGAGATAATAACAGCACAACCTGCATAACTCTCCAAACCTTCTTCCAAGGCACGAAGCGTATTTACATCCAAGTCGTTTGTTGGCTCATCCAATAACAATACGTTTGCTTCCTTTTTTAAAGTCAGGGCTAAATGCAAACGATTACGCTCACCACCGGAAAGGATTCCTGTTTTTTTACCTTGATCAGAACCGTTAAAATTGAACTTCGAAACGTAAGCTCTTGAGTTTAATGTTTGTCCTCCAATCACTATATTTTCGCTTCCACCAGTCAGTACCTCATAAATCGTTTTCTCGGGATCTATTTCTGTATGTGATTGATCAACGTATGCAATTTTTACTGTTGAACCAACTTTAAATTCACCGTGATCCGGTTTTTCTTCTCCCATGATCATACGGAACAAGGTTGTTTTACCTGCACCGTTCGGTCCGATAATACCAACGATACCGGCTGGAGGTAATTTAAAATTCAAATGTTCGTATAATAATTTATCTCCAAATGCTTTCGACACGTCAATCGCTTCGATCACTTCATTACCTAAACGCGGACCGTTAGGAATAAATAATTCCAATCGTTCTTCCGTTGTTTTAGCATCAACACCCAACATCTTTTCATAATTCTCCAAACGCGCTTTTGATTTTGTCTGACGACCTTTAGCACCTTGGCGCACCCAATCCAACTCCCGAAGTAATGTTTTCTGACGCTTACTCTCCGTTTTCTCTTCTTGTGCCAAACGCTTTTGTTTTTGTTCCAACCAATCAGAATAATTTCCTTTCCATGGAATACCTTCTCCACGGTCTAACTCGAGGATCCAACCGGCAACATTATCAAGGAAATAACGATCGTGGGTAACAGCGATCACTGTTCCTTTATAATTTTGCAAATGTTGTTCCAACCAATCTACTGATTCAGCATCCAAGTGATTCGTAGGCTCATCCAATAATAAAATTTCAGGTTCCTGAATTAATAAGCGACACAAAGCAACCCTTCTGCGTTCACCACCTGATAAATTTTTAACGGAAGCGTCACTTTCAGGACAACGCAATGCTTCCATTGCTTGCTCCAATCGATTATCCAAATTCCAAAGATCATATTGATCTATCAGATCTTGTAATCTTGCCTGGCGGTTGATAAGCTTATCCATATCTTCAGCAGACATTTCCTCAGCAAACTTATTGTTCACTTCTTCATATTCATTTAAAATATTCACATGCTCCTGAGCGCCTTCACGGACAATTTCAATAACAGTTTTAGAATCATCCAATTGAGGCTCCTGCTCCAACATGCCAATCTTATATCCGGGAGAAAAATGAATTTCACCTTGGTAGTTTTTTTCAACACCGGCAATGATCTTTAAAAGAGTAGATTTTCCCGAACCGTTCAATCCAAGGATGCCGATCTTTGCACCGTAATAAAAGGATAAATAAATATCCTTAAGAATAGTTTTACCTGCAGGCAACGTACGACTCACGTTTACCATCGAAAAAATAATTTGTCTGCCTTCTGACATGTCTGGAAATTATAAATTGTGAATTAAAAAATTTAATTTTAGGAATGCAAATATCGTAAATTATCACGAGAAAATAAGGGATATTTTATAAGTAAATAACGATTAACTATATTACCCCGATTATCTATTATACCTGTTCATTTAAAGGGTTATCAATTAGAGTGAAGTTCCGATAATGGAGGGAAATTGTAACGAGAACCGTCAAAAGGACTAAACAGATCTTCGCATTGTTCTCGATACATTTCTTTCGTTATCACGACAGAAACACTCGAACTGACAAGAAGATATATTTTTGTTGAGCAAGACTTAATTCGATGGTAAATAAAGTGGATACTTTTCATTGTATTTACGCAAGTATATAAATATAGAATTGGCTTTTGCCCGTTTTTTCAGTTTCATGAACTGTGCATATAATTCAGCATCATTTTTAAGTATCATCTCCATATTCTTTGAATCAAAATCAAACACCTTGTTTGATCTTGTATCTAATACGAACTGATGCAACTCTTCAAAAGATGGTTCAATGGCATACATATCCCCTATCGGCTCTGTATGCGTTGTTGAATGAACTACGATCCCTGAAAATAAACTCAAGTTGCCGATCACATTCAAACGATTAAATTCATTATTAAAATAAAAATAGATCGTTCTATTCTGGCAATAACCCCAAATTGAATTCGTTTCTATTTTGTGTTCTGCTCCGCTAGTATCTTTTGTTGTGAATGTTTTTTGTTCCAATAGTTGTGTTAAAAAATCGATCTGTGTTTTGGGTATATCAGAAACAATTTTCGACTTGAGTAAAGGGTTATTCCCAAGAAACTGTTCAATTGTTAAATAAACACCTTCCTTAAATTCATAGTCGTGGGAATAGGCAACTGTCGTGGCCGTTTGAGCCTTTCCCAACAATGATAATAATAAAAATAAAACTCCGGCTATTCGTTGCATTTCAAAAATTAGTTATTTTGATCTCATAGTCGTAAATTTCGTGAATATTCAGCTATAAAATGAAAAAATCATACTCCTTTTTTTTAACTTTATTGATCTTTTCAATAAACAGCTTTGCCCAAAGCAAAATGAATTTTGCATTGGCATTAAAAAACACCGCTACCTCGACAGAGATAATTGATGTTTTTGTGAAAGGAGATATTCCGACCATCCAACAATTAACTGCATCCGCACAAGGAAATTTTAAATATTCTGCAGGAAATATCGCTGCAATAAAGATCCCTGCATCTGCACTTTCTACTTTTGTTATTAGTAATAAGATCCAACGTGTTGAAGCATATCCGCCTCACACAAGAACAATGAACGACACGATGCTGATCAACAGCAATGTTATTCCCGTTCATAGCGGACAAACACCTTTGACTCAAACATACGATGGAACAGGAATTATTATTGGATTAATTGATACAGGAATTGATTTTACTCATCCCGATCTGAAAGATAATTCAGGAAATAGCCGTGTCAAATTTCTTTGGGATCAAAATCTGGCTGTTGCAGCAAACACACCATTGCCGTATGGTTACGGACAAGAATGGAACAATTCAGAAATTGATCTGGGACTGGCAGTTGGCTCTACAGATGTTGATTTTGCAGGACATGGAACACACGTAACCGGAATTGCAGCCGGGAACGGTCTTGCATCAGGGAATTACAAAGGTGTTGCTCCGAATGCAGATATTATAATGGTGGCTCTTAACTTTTACAGTTCATCAACCACATTAATTTCTGATGCAGTAAATTATATATATGCAAAAGCAAATCTATTGGGTAAACCGTGTGTGATAAACGCAAGTGTCGGAGATTACTACGGCTCTCATGACGGATCAAATCTTGAAGCTCAGATGATCAGCAACATGATCAATTTGCAGACGAACGGTACCGCTTTTGTTGCTGCTGCCGGAAATGCAGGAAACATTCCTTTCCATTTAGGATATACTGTTAACACAGATACTAATTTCACTTTCTTTTCTTTATCAGCTACAAGTATTGATTTTGTAATTTGGGCAGACACCAACGATCTGAAAAACATTCAGTTCTCTATCGGTGCCGATCAGATGAGTCCTACACATTCTTTCAGAGGCCGAATTCCTTTCTCCAATATAGCAGCCCATTTGGGCGTTATTAAAAATGATACACTTTATAATGGCAGCAACAGAATTGGAATTATTCAAAGTTACGGAGACAGCATTGGAGGAGCCTTTTCAATGGAGTTCAATATTATTCCTGACTCCACCTCCTATGATTGGAGATTGATAACGACCGGTTCAGGAAAATTCGACCTTTGGAATTTTGATGTTGTAAGTTCCGGTTTGCCTTCACTTGCAACTATGCCGGACAGTATTTATTATAAACTTCCAGATCTCAATCAAACATTGGTTTCCAGTTTTCAATGTCTTGATAATGTAATAACTGTTGGAAATTATACCAACCGAAAAAGTTATATGGATTACACCGGCTCATTGTATGTGGATAATACAAAGATCCCCGGCAAACGTCATCCCACTTCCAGTGCAGGTCCTACACGTGATGGAAGGATAAAACCGGATATCATGTCACCCGGTGATATGGTTGTTTCTACAGTGGTATTATCATTGGTTCCTACATTCGCCTCAGGTGCTCCCAATGCGCTTTCACAAGATGGGTTCCATATCCGTGGAGGAGGAACTTCTGCAGCATCACCCGGTGTGGCCGGTATTGCAGCATTATACCTTCAAAAAAATCCAACAGCAAACGCATTAACGGTGAAACAAGCTATTATAAGCTGCACAACGCAGGATATTTATACAGGAAGCAGTTTACCGAATAATTTTTACGGTTATGGGAAAGTAAATGCGTTTACTGCTTTAACAGGATGCTTGGTAACTGAAATAAATGAAAACAGTATCACTGACAAGATCTTGATATATCCGAATCCTTCTTCAAGCGGAAGTACTATAACTATAAGCCTTTCCGGAAAAGGACTTCAGAATAA
>JAPLDC010000496.1 GCA_026391935.1 Bacteroidota bacterium
GGCCATCAAGACCATTATCAAAATCATGATTACCAACTGTTGATGCATCATATTGCATCATACTCATCAACTTCAATTCCAATTCACCTCCATACATATTAAAGTAAGGAGTACCTTGAAAAACATCTCCAACATCAAAAAGTAATACATTTTTTTCTTCGTTTCTAATTTTTTTAATCAAAGCAGCTCTTCTTACAACGCCACCTAATCCTGCATATTTCGGATCATTATCAGGGAAAGGATCAATGTGACTATGTACATCATTTGTATGAAGAATAGTGATTTTTACCATTTCCGTTTTTGCAAGTGCTTCATTTGAGATAGAATTAAATGTAATAATTCCCGCACCGGCAAAAGCTGTTTTTTTCAGAAACGCTCTTCTGCTATTCATATTTGATCCTTTCATCTAATTCAACTTTTATCGTTTTGCCTTTTTTTGTTTCATCCTTTATATAATCAATTATTGCATCCCGTAATTTATAATTTAAAGTATCTACTTTTATTGGAGAAGAAAAAAAGTTGTATTTATCTCCTCCCGCAGCTAAATAATCAGAAGTTACAACCTTATATGTTTTAGAGACATCAAAATCTTTTCCTCCAATTTTTAATTCAGTGACCTTTTTCCCTTTTGCTTTTACAGTCGCTCCGGAAAAAGGGGCTCCATTATTTTCTATCAAACCATCAAAAAGGATTTTCATTTTTTCACCACTTATTGTAAGAACTACAATCGCATTTTCAAAAGGAATTAATTCAAAAACATTTCCCAATGTTATTTTCCCTTTTGGAAGTGCGTTTCTTAAGCCACCATTATTTAACAAACAGATATCAGCGCTGATCCTATCCTTTGGTTGATAATATTCATTTGTCTTTGCCAGAACAGCATCAGCTGAAAAATCACCTAATGTTCCTTCAGGAGATCCCTTTATAAGTGCCTGATCTGAGACGCCTAATACTTCATTCATGATCGAGTCCATTTTCAACTTATATGGAAGTACCGTTTTTATGAAAGAAGAGTCGTCAGAAGAAACAGTTTTGGAATTTAATTCCAGCATTGAGGTTTCAACCTTCTTTAATTTGGGTGTGCTGGAACAAGCCGAAAAAAGACAAAATACAATTACTGTATTTATGGAGTGGAGTAGGGATGATTTCATAAAAAAAGAAACTTTTTTGTTTCAATAAAAAGTCATACAATAATAAGAATTAAAGCAGAATTATAAGCTGAAATAATAATATAAATATTTTTTATTTCATGTGTTTCCTATTATAAAATAGTGTATTTTCAAAGAGTTAAAAATTCTAAAGAATCTATGTATATTTCTGAAACTACTGTAAGGGTTAGGTATGCCGAAACCGACAAAATGAGTTATGTGTACTACGGCAATTACACACATTATTATGAAGTAGGAAGGGTAGAAGCTTTGCGTCAACTCGGTACGAGTTATAAGGAAATGGAAGATGCAGGAATTATGATGCCAGTTTACACGTGTAATTTAAAATATTTAAAACCTGCATTATACGATGATCTACTCGTAATAAAAACAACCATAAAAGCGTTACCCACTGCCAGGATTGTTTTCGATTACGAAATATATAATCAAAAAGATGAATTGATAAATATTGGCACTACCACTCTTGTTTTTATAGATGCGAAAACAAATAAGCCTAGAGTAGCTCCGGAATCCATCATAAATAAACTGAAAGCATATTTCTGATCTCCAATTTTACAGGTACATTTGTTTTTATAATAAATATAATCGTATATTTGCGATATATAATTATAATGGAATGGCTTACAGTAAAAAAAAAGAATTTAAAAATGATGAGATCATGGCAAGTGAAATCGCTAAAGCTCTTTCTCATCCAGCCCGAGTGGCGATCATAAAATTTCTTTCTACACAAAAATCATGTATTTGCAACGACATCGTAGAGCACCTTCCTTTGTCACAATCAACTGTTTCACAACATCTGAAGGAGCTTAAAAATGCAGGATTGATTACCGGCGAAATTGACGGACCAAGGGTTTGTTATTGTATCGATAAAGCTAATTGGAAAAAGGCAAAAGAAATATTTACTGAATTATTTAGTATGAAATTTGAAGCCATGAAAAATAAATGTTGCTAATTATACTTATATAATCTAAAAATCTTTTATTAAATAATAATTATAAATATAACACGAATCAAAATTTCACTTATTGTAGTTTCAAAAAAAAAATTATGTCAGCAAACAATTGCACTCCTGCACACGAACGTAAACGACTAGGATTTTTAGACCGATATTTAACCTTGTGGATTTTTTCTGCAATGGCAATCGGTGTTGCCGTCGGTTTTTTTATTCCATCCACAGCAACTTTAATAAACTCGATGTCTAGCGGAACAACAAATATTCCTCTTG
>JAPLDC010000263.1 GCA_026391935.1 Bacteroidota bacterium
AGTTTTAAAGGGTCGTTTAATAAATCATTCACTTCGGGATTTTCCGATAAATATTCCGTTACAATTTTATCTCCGTATTTATTTAAGAAATCCGGTACATCTAAAATCTTTGTGCTTTGTTTTTGATTAGAGCTTGTATTGGCATCCAATGATTTTAATTTCTTTTGAAGCATCATCATTAAACGCTTTTCAGCAGGGATTGCAGAGTTTACATAGTCGTAAATTGGTTTTAAAATTTGTCCAGTACGATTAATACGACCACGTTTTTGAACTTCGGTATTAATATCTAATTCAGCTTGTAATACAATCATTACACGTTGTCTTACTTCTTCCTTAGGAACTTTGGCTGTAACAATAGCGTGTGCCGATGCACCTGTACTGCCTGATTGATTAATCATTAGTACATCAACTTCGTTATTATTGAATTTGCGAAACGCATCATTGGTATTTAATTTTTTACGAGCTAAAACCAATCCTTGATTATTTTTTAAATTTAACTGAACACCATATTTTCTGCCTGTTACTTCGGCAACAGAATATCCTGCTTTTTCTAATTTTTGAACAATAACATCTATTGGCGAAATTGTAATACCTGTTGAAACGGATTTTATTTTTTCACTTATTCGGATATACTCAGCTTGAGCATCGGGAGATAATTCCGAAATATTAAATTGCTTGTAAACGCTTTCGCCATTTACATCTTTCTCGGTATATCGTAAAACACCATCCAAACCACGCATTAACACTTCGCTGAAATCTGCGTTAATGGTATCGCCATCTTTTACTGGCATTCCATTTTCATTTTCCATTTGTTCAATGAAACTTCCCATTGTGGATGCAAAGGCTATAACTGGTTTCTTACCCTCTTTTAATCTTTCAATAGTTCTTTCAGCAACAGCTTCTGCTTTAATACTGAATAGCATTTGATTAATGACATTAAATACTTTTGAAAAATAAGGTTGGCTTGAAACTCCTGCTTCTGATGTACCTTTCCGAACTTCCATTTCTTTACCCTCTGCCACAGCTATTTTATCCAACTCGTCTACTTCTGCATCAACAAAATTTTTCTGAAAGCCAATGACATCTCTTAAAATACTTGTTACATTATCGGCAATGGCTTTATGCTCTTGTTCCTTTGCTTCAAGCGTTATGTAATTTACTTCCACACCCTCAAAAGAACGCTCACGTCTTAACATTTGTCCTTCTTCGACCAATTGACTGGCTAACACTTCTTGCAATGCTACACCGCCTTTTGTAATAGCTTCTACTAATTCCTCTTTGCTCATGTTCGCATCACTGATGGATGTTTTCATGGCATATACGGGCATATTATCAGGTCGCTTGGCAAATGTTGCAGATAAGAACACAACTCCTTTTGTTTTTGCTAAAACTGATTGTAAAAATTCTCCTGTATTGGATGAACCACTTGAATTGTGGCTCTCATCCATGATGATAATATTATCGCTTGCCAATGCACTTAAAAAACTTGGTTTTTCAGGTTTCTTTTCAGGAGAATTAAATTGAGAATAAGTCGCAATTATAAAATCAAATTTTTTAGGGACACGTTTATCCTGAAATACTCTGCTTTGTTCAGTCGGTGGTAATGCCTGATAAACAACTGTACCTTGTTCATCTTTAATATCTGTTTTACTTTCCTTTCCATTTACAATAAATGGCACTAACTGACTGGAGCCAATAGCAACTAAATCCCGATATAAGTCGGAAAATAAATTTGCTTTCTCGGTTATAAATATGGGTTGGTAACCTTGATTGACTGCATAACGAACCATTGATGCCGCAATACGACCTTTACCAATTCCTGTTTGGTCGCCAATTATCATTCCTTGCTTACGTACTTCAATATTGTAAATTGCCATTGCAACTGCATCAATTTGTTCGGCAGATAAGGCTTTACATAATTCAACCTGTGAGCGGTATTTTAGTCGTTGCCTGACAAACTCATCAATGTTATCTCCAACAGCTTCTTTAATTCTTTTAACGGCACTATGTGTTTCATAGTCCATTGAATCAGGAACAACAGTGTCTAAAACAACACAACTATCCGATGCAGGTAAATAGGGCGCACCTAATCCATCATCTTGCATTAATTCAAGCTCTAATTCTAAAGCTCTTGCTTCTAATTCGTATTAATTTAAATAATTCTTTTTCATATTTGTGTCTATTAAGCTATGCTGTGATACTCGTTCATATAATTCATCAAATGTTTTTACGATGACATCTACTTCTGAATTAAAGAATTAAATGGTGGTGCATTGCCACTGATATTTTCTTTTCTGCCATCAATTAAAATCAAGCGTACATTAAATGCTGTTCCTTGTCGTGAGTATAATTTGTGTCCGTCAATATTGATAACCTCTAACACATTGTAATGGCTGTATAAGTAATTAAAGAAGATGCGATTTTTACCTGCCTGTATTCTCCCTTTCTCATCCCATTGTGTATGACCACCGATAATAATTGAAGCTCTGCCAGTATCTTTCATTGTATCTAATACACGCAAAGCCATAACATGGTCGAGTGTTTTAAATTCAAAGTTGTCATAAACAATTCCTTTGTCTAATGTCCCGAATGGTGGATTGGTAATGACTGCATCAAATGTTTTATAAAATTTAAAACCGATACTTTTATTAAATGGTTCAGTAGCATCTACTTTATAAACCGCTTTAAATCCTTGTGTTTGAAGGTTGGTATTCCTTGTTTTATCAATCTCGTTTACAATAAAGTTTTCAGGTTTTGAAGCGATGGTTAGTAATCCATTCCCTGCACTTGGCTCAAATCCTAAATAACCATTTATTGCATTATCAAACGTATGCACTCCACAAAAGATACCTGCTATATACCCTATTGGTGCAGGGGTTGAATATTGTTGCAATAAAATACTTTGACTGGTTCGGTGTGATAAATTAACCTGATGATTATATAAATCAACTATGTCAAAATAATTCTGCTCAACACTATTTCCTGAATGAGCAATGGCTCTTGCACGATTTACAATTGCCAGTTCTGTTAATTCTTTTACTTCTGTTTTATCGGTAATACCAAACGTAAAAGCTAATTTCTCAAGCGACACTTTATTGTGTTTCACTTGAGAAATCAAATTGGATTCAATCACTTGCACAAAGGCAAACTCTTGTTTCGATAATGCTTTTATGTTTTTAGTCTTGCTCACTTTATAAATTCTCGATGTATGAAGTA
>JAPLDC010000382.1 GCA_026391935.1 Bacteroidota bacterium
CAAAATCCAAACGAGGATATAAAATATTATTATCAATCTCGTACATATTACGTGCTACCATATCACCGGTTACTTGCCTCCAATTATGAGCGATCTCGAGAGGAGGATCGGTAATGCCATAAAGGCGGATAATAAAGAAAAGCACAATCCAAAAGCGGATGTCGGGTGCATATTTTTCTTTAAAGATCAGAAGTAGACTTTTTGCATTCATTTATCAGGCAAAGCTATAAAAGAATTGCTCAAAAAGTGTTAAAAACTTTGCCTTGGGAGTACGTATAGGTTTTGTATTTTTACGAATAATGGCAAAGGGGAAAGCAACAACAAAAACAACAGCAGCGGAATCGGAAACACCGCTAATGAAACAATATAATACTATCAAGGCTAAATACCCTGATGCATTGTTATTGTTCCGAGTCGGAGATTTTTATGAGACTTTCGGTAGTGATGCTGTTAAGGCTGCAAATATTTTAGGCATTGTTCTCACAAAACGAGCCAATGGTTACGCCTCTTTCATAGAATTGGCAGGATTTCCTCATCATTCAATAGACACGTATCTACCGAAATTAGTAAGAGCCGGACAACGTGTTGCAATCTGCGACCAATTGGAAGATCCGAAATTGACCAAGACAATTGTTAAGCGTGGTGTAACGGAATTGGTAACACCGGGAGTCTCCTACAACGATAAAGTATTAGATCACAAAAACAATAATTTTTTAGCGAGTATTTACCTCAATACAACAAATGCCGGCTCTTCGAAGGACAAAGGAATTTTTGGAGGCGTTTCTTTTTTAGACGTTTCTACCGGTGAATTTTTAGTTGCCGAAGGGAATATAGAATACATCGATAAACTTTTACAAAGTTTCAGACCAAGCGAGATCTTATTTCAAAAAACAAAAAAGAAATTTTTTGTTGAAACCTTCGGAGATAAATTTTACAGCTTTGGATTAGACGACTGGGCATTTACTTCTGAATTCGGAAGCGACCTTCTGTTAAAACATTTCGGAACAAAATCTTTAAAAGGTTTTGGAATTGAAGAGCTGAAACATGGCATTATCGCTGCAGGAGCGGCATTACATTATCTCGCTGACACGGCTCAAGACAAAGTAAAACACATCAGTACCATTTCCAGAATAGAAGAAGAAAAATATGTTTGGCTGGATAGATTCACTGTCCGCAATCTGGAATTATTTGGTTCACATAATGATAATGCAAAAACATTGATCGATGTAATCGATTATACAATTTCTCCGATGGGTTCGCGAATGCTTAAACGTTGGTTGGCTTTACCGCTTAAAGATAAAGCTCCAATAGAAGAGCGATTAGATGTTGTGGATTATTTTTTATCGAAACATGAAATTTCTGAGCATATCATTCAGCATATTGAATTGATTGGAGATCTGGAACGGATCATTTCTAAAGTTGCTACTGCCAGGATCTCACCAAAAGAAGTGGTGCAACTTAAACGCGCCTTAAGTGCGATCGATCCAATAAAAATTGCTTGCAGCAATTCAAAAAATAAGTCACTTGAAAAAATTGCAGAACAACTTAATCCTTGCAAAAGTGTTATTGACAGAATAGAAAAAGAGATCACTGCAGATCCTCCTTATCTCATTTTAAAAGGGAATGTAATTGCAGAAGGGGTGAATATTGAATTGGATGAACTGAGAAATATTTCAGTTTCCGGAAAAG
>JAPLDC010000397.1 GCA_026391935.1 Bacteroidota bacterium
ATGACGCTACCAAGTATGCATTATCATAACAAGCCAAAAGCATCTTTTGAAGTTCTTTGTCTCGATCGGAAGAAGATAAAAATTGCTTTTTGTAAGGAATTTTATTAAGCAGATTAGCATTATTGATCGATTGAATTTCCAATGAATAATATTTTTGTGCAGAAACAGATAAGGTAGAAAAAAAAAACAGGAGAAATACCAGACGAACCGTTTTCGTTCCGGAAGTGAAAAAGTATGAATTAATTTGATAAAAATGCATGGTATAAAGGTAATCAATTAGAAGAAACTCTAATAAAATCAAAAAATTGTCTGATATGCATTATCGATAAAATTATAGATCTTTTAGAAATCGTTTTTGAAGAATGAAAATAATTTTGAGATTACAATAAAAGTATTAGTTTTGTTTAGAGTAATTTCTCAAATACTTATTTTAAACATACAAATTTACATGAAAAGAATTATTAAGAATATTGCCGTTTTCATAGCCTCTGTTTCCTTGATCAGTTGTGGCGGATCGGGAAATACAACAACAGAAACTCCTGTAGATTCTACTGAAGTAAAAACCTCACTCGACAGCTCTTCAAGTGTTATTTTTTATAACATTCCATCACCACTGGAAACATTCACGATTCTTAAAATGTCCGGATCCTCATTCGACAAAAAAGTTCTTAATCCGACAGATAAAATCTCGAAATATGTATCCAGCTTTTCAAAAGCTGTGAACTTAGGAGCCTACTCCACCGATCTGTCACTCTGCTTTTTGTATAAACAGAACCAGGATTTTAATGGTTACCTTAAAAACATTAATGACCTTACAAATGCTTTAGGAGTTGATGGCAGCTACGGACAACAAGTCAACAAAAGACTTCAGGCTAACAGCAATAATTTAGACTCATTAATGGCAATCGTTTCTGAAGCTGGAATAAATGCTGATCAATATTTAAAAGAAAACCAACGAAACTCGACTGTCGCTACAATTGCTGCAGGGGGGTGGATTGAGGCCATGTATATCATTACTAACATTGCTGAAAAATCTCAGAAAAAAGATGTTATCGGATTAGTTGGCGACCAAAAAATCGTGTTAAAAAACTTAACCAATATGCTCGAACAATTTGTATCCGATCCGGAAATTAAATCATTGCTAGTTGATATGAAAGATATAGCATCCGTCTACGATAATCTTCAGAAAAAGAAAGGCACGCCGATTACATCCGATAAAGACATTATAAGTGTTGGGAATAACTCTTCTTATGAATTATCTAAGGAACAATTAAATTCTATTCTCGAAAAGATAACGTTACTTAGAAATAAAATCTCTCTCTAATATTTTTCAATTATGAAATTACAACTAAAAAACATTCTATCAATTGTCTCGTTGACACTTCTTTCATTTACGATTTCAACATCATCAGTTGCACAATGTAAATCTGCAGTAAAGGAGGGTATTAAAAAACTTGCCCCTTATACGCATAACGGACAGGTAAATAATGTAACGCTCATTCTTGGAGAACCTTCTGAGATCCATTTATCTTTATACAAGGGATTGAATTATAAATTTCAGATCGGTTCTGAAAACGCGCTTGGAAAAGTAACATTCAAAGTTTTAGATGAGGATAAGAATGAAATATACAACAGCGCAACTTCTCCTGATCCTGAAACCTGGGTGTTCTATTCAAACTCCACTCAAAATCTCATCATAGAAATCTATGCCATTGATAAAGAAAAACAAGGTTGTGCGTACTTAGTTGTTGGAATGCAACAACCTAAAAACAATTCAATAAAAAACCTATAAAAATCTTTAAATTAAAATCCCGCTCCGTAATTACGAAGCGGGATTTTTTTTGTAAACTGAATTTTACGATAAAGATTCGATTTCCTAAGGGGCTTTTCATCCTCCCCCTGCCCCCTCCAAAGGGGGACATGCTTCGAAATTTAATATATTTTAGCAAACACGCATTTGTCGTTTTTTTGTCTGGCGAAGGTATGAAATGTCGATTGCGACTGTCACTCTGAGCAGAGTCGAGAAGCGTTATCCGTACTATCTTATTTCAGCCCCTACTTTTTCTTGGTAAGTCTTCATCAGCTTCTCCATGATCTTTTCAATCTGTTTATCAGTAAGCGTTGCATTTTCATCTTGTAAAATAAAACTCAACGCATAAGACTTTTTACCAGTTGGCAATTTATCACCTTCATACACGTCAAACAAATTCACATTTTTAAGCATGCCCTTTTCTGACTGATGCGCCAATTGCTCGAGCTGCTCAAACTTGATTGCCTTATCGATCAATAAAGCAAGATCTCTTCTTACTTCAGGAAATTTAGGAACTTCAGAATACATAATCGATGTTTTCTTCATCGCTTCCAGGACAAGATCCCAATTAAAATTGGCATAATAAACAGGCATCTTAATGTCCATCAACTTTGATGATACAGATTTTGCAACTTCACCAAACTCAACCAATAATTTTTTGTTCCAGCTGAAAGCCAATCCTTGCGAAAACAGGTCTGAATTGCTCTCCGCTAGTTTCACATCACTAATTCCTAACCGTTCCAAAATATTTTTTACCACACCTTTTATAGTATAGAAATTCATTGTGTTATTTTGTGTATTCCAACTTTCTTCCTGTTTACGACCGGTGATGAAAACGGACAAATGTTTTGACTCAACATACTTTGTTGACTCTCCTTTTATCGCGATATATGTTTTCCCGAATTCATACAATTTCAGATCTGCATTTTTACGATTTTGATTGTATGCAATTGTTTCCAATCCGCTAAACAAAAGTGTTTGACGCAACACATTCAAATCGCTGCTCAAGGGATTCATCATGGCAACACTTCTATCTTCACTTAATGATTTTAACTTACCTGCGTATTCACCTTTTGTCAACGACAAACACATCATTTCAGAAAAACCATTGTTCGTCAATAACTCAGCAACAACATTCTGGATCTTTTCTTTATCAGGCTTTTCTGCAAACGATAAAGAAGAATTTAATACGGTTGGTATCTCAACATTGTTGTATCCGTAAATACGTAACACTTCTTCAATCACATCTTGCTCGCGTAGAACATCAACCTTAAAAGGAGGCACCGACAATAACAAAGCATCATTACCTTCATGTTCAATTTCAATTCCCAAAGAAGTGATAATAATTTTCACTAGTTCAAGATCTATTTTTTTACCAATTAATTGTTCGCATTTTTCAAATGAAAAAGGAACTTTAAAATTTTCTATTGGTGTAGGATAAATATCGATGATCTCGGATGAAACTTTTCCACCGGCAATTTCTTTAATTAATATTGCAGCTCTTTTCAAAGCGAAAACAGTAATGTTTGGATCTGCTCCTCTTTCGTAACGAAAAGAAGCATCCGTTTTTAAACCATGTCGTTTTGATGATTTACGAACGGACGAGGAATTAAAATAAGCACTTTCTAAAAATATATTTTTTGTTTGCGCATTTACACCTGATTCGATTCCTCCATATACACCGGCAATACACATTCCTCCTTCAGCATTGCAGATCATCAGATCTTCTGAAGATAATTCTCGCTCTGTTTCATCTAACGTTTTAAATTTTGTTTTGTCGGATAACTTTTTTATAATCACTTTGCCACCCTTTATTTTATCAGCATCAAATGCATGCATTGGTTGTCCTAATTCGTGCAAAACATAATTTGTAGCATCCACAATATTATTAATAGGACGAATACCGATTGCTTTTAAACGGATTTTCAACCATTCGGGTGAATCGGTAACTGTAATATCTGAAATAGAAAGTCCGGAATATCGCGGACAAGCAATTGAATCTTCAACAACAACTTCGATAGTTGAAGTTGTTTCGTCAATATTAAAAGTTCTTACTTCTGGTAGTTCTAAATTATATTTTATGGTAGCTTCTTTGGTGTTCAAAACAGCAACCAGATCACGAGCCACGCCTACATGAGATGTTGCATCGGCACGATTGGGAGTTAATCCGATCTCAAAAACAAAATCTTCCTCAACTTTAAAATATTCATGTGCGGGAGTACCAATTATAGCAGAAGGCTCCAACACCATTATTCCTGCATGAGAATTTCCCAATCCTATTTCATCTTCGGCGCAGATCATTCCTTCAGAATTTTGTCCGCGTATCTTCGATTTTTTTATTTCGAATGGCTCAACAGAAATCGGAAAAAGTTTTGCGCCAATTGTTGCGACCACTACTTTTTGACCAACCTCCACATTACTCGCACCACAAACAATGGTTACTAGCGCATCTGAACCAATATTCACCGTTGTAATATTTAAACGGTCTGCATCAGGATGTTTTTCTTTTGTGATCACTTCACCAACAACAATTCCCTTCAATCCGCCTTTTACAGTTTCAAACTTTTCGATGGATTCTACTTCTAAGCCACAATCGGTCAATAATATTCCCATCTCATCGGGCGACAAGTCTGTTTTAATGTATTCCTTAAGCCAGTTATATGATATTTTCATTTCTTATTAATTATCCTTTGAATAGGTACAAAAATAAGAAATAAGCCACAGATTCATAGTTTTATTCTGTATTTAATTATCTCAACACGTTGCCTTCAAATTTTCTCGACTCCGCTCGAAATGACAGTGCCCAATACCAAGAGAAGCTAAGAAATCGATGTGTGGATGTCACTCTGAGCTAGTCGAAGAGTCTGCGTAAGCCAACCCACATATTTCGACAAACTCAATATAACAATACTCAAAATAATTCTTCGGCTTCGTCATCCGAGCCGGAGAGAAACGATCGTCATACCGAGCAGAATCGAGGGACGAGATGCCATGCAAGAAAAAAGTAATTTTAGAAGATTCTATTTAAACAATTCACATACAAAATCTGTAAATCTGTGGCCAATATTTACGTAGCTTTGCTCCCCATGAACGACTTATTTACATACTATACGGATAGAATATCCAAATTCAACAAGGAAATTGAAGAACAAAACAGCAAATTCAATACGGTTTTTTATTCACGTATTCTTCTGTTCCTTTTAGCGCTTGTTCTCTTCTTTATATTTTATAAAACCCAACTAATTTTCGCTTATTCTTATGCAGGATTAACCGTTATTGTATTTCTTTTTTTATTGAATAAGGAAATAAAACTAAAAAGAAAAACCAGTTTTTTAAATAACTTAATCAACGTCAATCAAATTGAAATTCAACTTTTAAAGAAAGATTTTACCGGAATAAATGAAGGGTTAGAATTTATTGACAAACAACATCATTACATTTCCGATTTAGATATTTTTGGGAGAAAATCTATTTTCCAGATTTTAAACCGCACTTCCACTTTTACCGGAAGAATTAAATTAGCACAATGGTTAACGTTTCCTTTTTTAGATAAAGTAAAAATACTTTCTCGTCAAAAAGCCATACAAGAATTATCATCCAAGCCTGAATGGAATCAAGAGTTTATTGCATTGGGATTTCAAAACAAAGAACAAGCGAAAGACAAAGAAGTGATTGAAGAATGGCTGAATGAGAAAAATATATTTTCAAATTTGTTCCTTCAAATTTCTTGTGTTATATTTCCGATAGTAACTGTCACTTCTATTGTACTCTATTTTATTGGAATCATTAATGCAACACCATTCACACTTTTATTTTTTATTCAGTTCGGTATTATTGGCTATTATACCAAACGCATCAATAAAATTCACGATAATTTAAGTCGCAAATTCGATTCGATTGAAAAATACCGTCAATTAATTTCTTTGATTGAAAAAGAGTCCTTTAAATCAGATTTGTTGAATGATTTAAAATCCGTTTTTATAAACGAGAATAATTCTGCAAGCGAAAACATTAAAGAATTAAAAAGTCTTACGGATAAGTTAGATGCAAGAATGAACATTGTAGTAGCTGTTTTACTTAATGGGATTTTGCTTTGGGACATTAACGTGATGTGTGGCATCGAAAATTGGAGAAAAAAGAATAAAGAAAATTTCATGAAATGGGTAGATGCCATTGGAGAATTTGATGCTTTCATTAGTTTAGGAATGTATGCACACAACAATCCAACTTATGTTTTCCCGGAAGTAGAAACGAATCACTTTACTATTGAAGCAGAAAATCTTGGGCATCCACTTATTCAAGAAAGTGTTTTGGTAAAAAACAATTATAGAATTTCACATGCACCAAAAGTAGATTTACTGACAGGAGCAAACATGGCAGGAAAAAGTACTTTTCTAAGAACCATTGGTGTAAACCTTACCATAGCCATGATTGGAGCTCCGGTATGTGCAAGTCACTACAAATTTTCACCTATTCATTTATTCACCAGCCTTAGAACAAATGATTCTTTACAAGAAAATGAATCCTTCTTTTATGCCGAATTAAAACGATTGCACTTATTAACGGAGCAATACGAACAAGGGAAACAAGTTTTCTTTTTACTGGATGAAATTTTAAAAGGGACAAACAGCAAAGACCAACATGCAGGTTCAGAAGCACTGATCAAAAAAATATTAAAATTAAATGGCGTTGGGATTGTGGCTACTCACGATGTAGAATTATCAAAACTTGCATCTCAATTTCCAAATCAAGTGAGAAATTTGTGTTTTGAAATTACCATCAAAGACGACAAATTAAATTTCGATTATAAATTATCAGAAGGCGTTTGTTCCACAATGAATGCTTCATTCCTAATGAAGAAAATGGGGATTGTAGATTAGTATAACAGCACCTTTCGGAGCAAGTCCCCCTTTGAAGGGGGCAAGGGGATGAAAAAGGGGAATAAATCCTGAATAAATATTATTTCAAAGCTATTTTATAATCGTACAATTCCCTCTTACAAATAGGGAATTGTCCTAATAAATTTTTCTGCTACTTAAACTTATCTTTCAACGCTGCCAACTGAGAAGCGAAATCATTTACAGGCTCTTCAACTTTTCCTTTTTTATTATTATTTGAAGATGGTTTAGAAGATGCTGTTGTTTGTGGAACAACAGCATCTTTCATCGACAATGCAATTCTTTTTCTTTGCACATCTACTTCCGTTACAGTCACCATAACTTGCTGTTGAACTTTCACAACCGTATTCGGATCAGAGACAAATGTATTTGACAATTGAGAAACGTGAACCAATCCATCCTGATGAACACCAATGTCCACAAAGGCTCCGAAGTTCGTTACGTTGGTGACGATGCCCGGCAGTTTCATTCCGATGCGAAGGTCTTTCATTTCGTGAACGCTATCATCAAACTTAAATACTTCAAAAGATTTTCTTGGATCTCTTCCCGGTTTGTCTAATTCGCTTATGATATCATTTAAAGTAGGCAGACCTACTTTTTCTGTGACATATTTTTGCAAAGAAATCTGTTTGCGGAATTCTTTTTCCGTCATTAATTGTTCGATGGTACAATTTAAATCAGTTGCCATTTTCTCAACAATACCATAACTTTCGGGATGCACTGCACTTTTGTCCAATGGATTTTTCCCATTCGCTATTCTTAAAAATCCTGCAGCTTGTTCAAATGCCTTGTCGCCCATGCGTGGAACTTTCAAAATATCTTTTCTGGATTTGAACGGCCCATTTTCATTTCTGTATTCCACAATATTTTTTGCCAATACTGCACCTAATCCTGAAACGTAGGTCAGCAATTGTTTGCTGGCTGTGTTCACTTCCACTCCCACTTTGTTCACACAACTTTCCACCACTTCATCTAATTTTTTCTTTAAAAGATATTGATCCACATCGTGTTGATATTGTGAACGTTTCCGTTTCTCTTCCTGCAGTGCCGTTTCCAATGGCAATTGCTTCTGCCTTATATTTATCGCACCATGCTAACACTAATTGTTTGGTTTGAAATATTTTATTTTGCTCGTGCGGATAGATTACTGTATCATCCAATAATTTTCCTTGCTTGTCCAATGCGACAACCTTACAACCTGTTCTGAATCCGGGATCAATTGCCAATATTGCTTTTTGGCCTAATGGAGATGCCAACATCAACTCGCGTAAATTATCAGCAAAGACTTGAATTGCTTTTTCATCAGCAAGTTCCTTGGTCATCATTCGCATTTCACTTTCAATGGAACTTTGCATCATTCTATTATAAGAATCATCGCATGCTAATTTCACTTGTGCGGAAGCTGTGTTGTTTGATTTCACAAATTGCTTCACTAAAATATCAATTGCTTCATCTTCGGGTGGCATGATGTGAATGCTTAATATTTCTTCGCTTTCTCCTCTTCGAATTGCAAGTAATCTATGTGAAGGACAAGCCATTAAATTTTCTTCCCAATCAAAATAGTCTTTGAATTTTTCTCCGGACTCTTCTTTTCCTTTTAGCACTTTACTTTTTATGGTAGCGGAGCGTCTAAACAAATTTCGAATCTTATCACGGGCTTCAGCATTTTCATTGATCCACTCCGCAACAATATCTCGTGCTCCAGACAATGCATCTGCAACCGACATAACACTGAGCGAAGTCGAAGTGTCGTCAGTCACAAATTTCTCCGCTTCATCGTCCACATCTATTTTACCTTGATCAAAAATAAGTTGTGCCAAAGGTTCCAATCCTTTTTCACGAGCAATAGTAGCACGCGTTCTCCGCTTAGGTTTATAAGGCAAATAAATATCTTCTAAAGCAGAAACTGTTTCTGCATACCTTATTAATGAGATCAGTTCAGGAGTTAATTTACCCTGTCCTTCAATTGATTCCAATATAAATTCCCTTCTTTTTTCCAATGCACGCAAGCGTTCAATTTCATCACGTATTGCTGCCACTTGAACTTCATCCAAACTGCCGGTCATTTCCTTTCGGTAACGGGAGATGAATGGAATGGTCGCTCCGCCGTCTAATAATCCAACAACCGCATCTACTTGTTTTTCGTTAATGCTTAGGCTTACTGCTATTTTTTTATAAAAGTGATTTTCTGACATTAATTTTCTTGATTAAAAAATATTCATGCAAATATAAACATCCTAAACAGCCAAGTTGGATAATATTTTCAACAGTTTGAACCTTTTTATTAATCAATATAATAGATACTGAAAAGCTGATAAAAGCTTAATTTATTTTAATCCAATTCGGAATTAAAGGAACTTTTTATCAATATTTTTATTATTTAAACACATATTTACTCGTAATAAATATAAAGTAGATTTTTGATATATATCAGTTTTAGTAAAGGTTATTCCGCTGAACATTGCCTTTTGTTTCGTTTTGACAACAAACTAATCAAAAGCCCCAATCTGTCTAAAAGGCATACTAATGTTTATATTCAGATGTATTGTAACCCTAAAAAAAGGAAAACTTATGTACAAAAAAGTATTTTAAAACATGCCATTTGTTTTATAATTGTCTGACAAAAATCATATTTAATTATTTAAGTACTTGAATGCTTTTATTGAATAATGTTTTATATTTGTCCCGTAAATAATTTTTTCTACTAAATAATAGTAGTATCTAGTACGAGAAATGTTTCCCCTACAAACCTTTGTAGGGGGGCATTTTGAGTACAAAGAGACAAATTAAAGTAAACTGAAAAACAAAACACAAACCAAACAAACCATGAAAAAAAACGTATTTCGCCTGTTACTTACAGGAGCCCTTGCAACAATTCTTTTTGTTGCTTGTAATTCAGAAGGTACAAAAGAAGGAGAACAAACTACAACAACAGAACAAACAGCTGCTCCGGTAGTTGCTGGTCAGTCAGGCGTTGTTGATGATCAATCTCAAAAAAATGTTGTAGGAATAGCAGTTGGCTCTCCGGATCACACAACATTGGTTACCGCAGTTAAGGCAGCAGAATTAGTTGATGCACTTTCAAATGCAGGTCCTTTTACAGTTTTTGCTCCAACAAATGCAGCTTTTGCGAAATTACCTGCTGGTACTGTTGAAGGACTTTTGAAACCTGAAAAGAAAGATGCCTTACAAGAAATTCTTCAATACCACGTTTCTGTTGGTGTTTATAAATTAGAAAACCTAAAAGACGGACAACAAATAGATGAAGTTTTTGGAGGTAAGGTTACTATAGGAGTGAAAGATGGAAAATACACTGTTAACGGTGCAAACATTTTAGCAACTGTTCCTGCTTCAAACGGAGTCGTTTATGTAATTGATCAAGTGATTTTTGCACCTGCAAAAAAATAATAACTAAAAAGTTAAATAAAAAACAAAACATGAAAAAACAAAACATTTTTTTGTTGTCTCTTACGGCAATTCTTTCATCAGCAATTATGCTATCCTCTTGTGGTGGCTCTACAACAGAAGTAGCGAAAACTGATTCTGCTGCTACCGCTCCTGTAGCTAACCCTAATGGAGTTGGAGAATATACACACGTTGATATTTCTGCTGCTTTAAATGAAGATATGGTGACTAAAGGGAAAGGGATTTTTGAATTAAAATGTTCCGCATGCCATAAATTGACAGATGCTAAATTAGTAGGTCCGGGTTGGGCTGGTGTCACTAAACGCAGAACACCGGAATGGATCATGAACATGGTAACTAATACAGATGCGATGTTAAATCAAGATCCTGAGGCTCAAAAATTATTAGAACTATGTCTTGTTCGTATGCCAAACCAAGGATTGAATGGTGAAGACGCAAGAAGTATGGTTGAATTTATGAGAAAAAATGACGGTCAATAAAATAAATATCATAATCATCAAAAACTAAATAAACAAAAACATGAAAAATTATATTAATTATGTTGCGGCAACTTTAGCAATTGCCACATTAACCCAATGTAAGCCTAAAAGCGCTAGCCAAGTCGTGACTGGTGATGCTGCTTCGAAAGTTTATGTTGCTCCCGGAAAATATGACGAAGTTTACAACTTTGTTTCCGGTGGTTTTAGCGGACAACTAGCTGTATACGGCTTACCTTCTGCAAGATTACTTAGAGTTATTCCTGTTTTTTCTCAAAATCCTGAAAATGGTTGGGGTTACAGTGAAGAAACTAAACCGATGTTAAATACTTCTCATGGTTTTATTCCTTGGGACGATTTGCATCACGTAGCATTATCTCAAACCAATGGTTTGGATGACGGACGTTGGGTGTTTGTTAATGGTAACAATACTCCGCGTGTTGCCCGTATCGATCTGAAAACATTCCGTACCGCAGAGATCATTGAATTACCAAATAGTTCAGGAAATCACTCTTCACCATTCTTAACAGAAAATTCCGAATATGTGATCGCTGGTACAAGATTCAGTACTCCTTTAGATGGTAATAATGATGTTGCTATTTCTTCTTACAAAGAAAATTTCAAAGGAACGATCAGTTTTATTAAAGTAGATCCTACATCAGGAAATATGAGTGTGCCTTTCCAAGTAGTAATGCCTCCATTCAATTTCGATTTGAGCAGAGCCGGTAAAGGTCCTTCTCATGATTGGTTCTTCTTCTCTTGTTATAACACAGAACAAGCAAATACACTTTTAGAAGTAAATGCTAGTCAACGTGATAAAGATTTTGTGGTTGCTATCAATTGGAAAAAAATTGAAGAGTATGCAAAAGCAAATAAAGGAAGAGTTACTACTTCTAAATATGCTCACAACATTTATGATGACAAAACACACACTGCAACAAGTACTATCTCTGAAGGTATTGTACAATTTGATGCTGCAGAATTAAAAGGAATGATCTATTTAATTCCTTGTCCTAAATCACCACATGGTTGCGATACAGATCCAACTGGTGAATACATTGTTGCTGGCGGAAAATTAGCTGCTACAATTCCTGTTTTCTCTTTTTCTAAAATAATTAAAGCTATCGAAGGAAAACAATTTGATGCTGAATTCGCTGGTCTTCCAGTTATTAAATATGAAGCAGCACTTTATGGTGAAGTTCCAAAACCAGGTTTAGGACCTCTTCATACTGAATTTGACGACAAAGGAAATGCGTACACTTCAATGTTCGTTTCTTCTGAAGTTGTAAAATGGAATATCAAAGATCTTAAAGTTATTGACCGCAAACCTACTTTCTATTCATTAGGACATTTAATGGTAGTTGGTGGCGGAACAGCTCATCCTTATGGAAAATATTTGGTAGCGTATAATAAAATTACTAAAGACCGTTATTTACCAACTGGGCCTGAGTTATCCCAATCTGCACAATTATTTGACATCAGCGGGGAAAAAATGGAAATGTTATCTGACTTCCCGACAATCGGAGAACCTCACTATGCGCAAGCTATAGAAGCTTCAAAAATAAAAGATGGTCAAGTTAGATTCTTCAAAATTGAAGATAACAAACACCCGTTTGCTGCTAAAGGTGAAAAAGAAAGTAAAGTGGTTCGCACAGGAAATCGCATAGATGTTTATGCAACGTGTATTCGTTCACACTTTTCTCCAGATAATATTGAAGGAATTCAATTGGGAGATGAAGTTTATTTCCATGTAACCAACTTAGAACAAGATTGGGATGTTCCTCATGGTTTTGCTATCAAAGGTGCTGCAACAGCAGAATTATTGGTAATGCCGGGTGAAACATGCACACTTAAATGGACTCCGGATCGTATTGGTGTTATTCCTTTCTATTGTACAGATTTCTGTTCAGCATTGCACCAAGAAATGCAAGGTTACATGAGAGTGTCTCCAAAAGGTTCAACAGTAAAACTTAAATGGTCATTAGGTGATTTCTCTTCTGATGCGCCTGTAGCTGCTGCTACAAAATAATTTGAATGAACAATTAAAATAGCGGGAAAAAATTCCCGCTATTTTTTTAAATTGAAACTATTATGAATAAAATTAGACCATTTTTTAGATGGCTCGTATTATTTGCATCATTACTTCTTGCCGGTGTTTATTATCTACCCATTTGGAGCATACAACTATGGGCACCGCAATATCCTGAAGGTTTGGAGATGCTTATTTGGATAAATAATTTATCAGGAAATGTTGAAGTAATAAATGACTTAAACCATTATATTGGAATGGGGAAGATTAATATTGACATGTTTCCAGAATTTGGATTTATGGTTTATGTTTTAGGTTTTGTAATCTTTTTTGGCGTGTTAACTTTCATCATCAATAAACGATATATGCTATATATTTTATCCTGTTTATTAGTTGTGGCAGCAATCGCTGCACTTGTAGATTTTTATAATTGGGAATATTATTATGGACATAATTTGAATCCAATGGCTGCAATAATTATTGAAGGTCAATCTTATCAACCTCCATTAATCGGATATAAAGTACTCCTCAATTTTACCGCTTTATCTATGCCTAGTTTTGGAGGCTGGATCTTATTTGGTTCAGGTGGATCATTAGTTTTTGCAAGTATCTTAGAGGTCTTCAAAACAAGAAAAGAAAGAAAAAAAATTAGCAATGCGTGATCTAACGATTTTTTTTGTGATTATAAAAGAAAAAAAGTACTTAATAAATTCTTTTTATTATTTTGTTCTACTACTCACAATTTCATCCTGTAAATCAGGACCTGAAAAATTGCAATACTCTAAAGACAGTTGTGCCTTTTGTAAAATGCAATTGATGGATAAAAAATATGGGGCAGAGCTTGTAACAGAAAAAGGGAAAGTCTATAAATTTGATGATACTGGCTGCATGCTCAATTATGAAAAGCAAAATTTTGGATCACAAAAAGTTGCCCTGGAACTTGTTGTCGACTATTCAAATCCAGGTCAATTAATAAATGTATTAACAGCCTTCCATATCAAATGTGCAGCAGCATACAGTCCAATGGGCAGCAACCTGGCATCTTTTGAAAAAGAAGAAACCGTAAATAAGTATATTCAGCAATTGCAGGGAGAAAAGATCTCGTGGGATGCCATTAAAAAAAGTTTCAATAAATGAATTTAGTAAAAAGTAAAATTCTCTTCTCATTACTTCTTTTACCATGTTTTTTCTTCGCGGAAACCATTCATGTCGGAGCAGGTTATAAATTCAAAACTATTAAATCGGCTATTTCACAGTCAAAAATAAATGATACTATCCTTATCCATAAAGGATATTATCAAGAAGGCACAATACTCATCGAAAAACCTTTGACTATCGTCGGTCAAGACTACCCAACCCTGGATGGTTTGCACAAAATTGAGATCTTGTCTGTAAAATCGGATAACGTTAACATTTCTGGACTGAAGTTGATCAACTCAGGCAAAAGCGATGTCTATGATCTTGCTGCCATCAGAGTTTATAAAAATAAGAATATAAAAATATCAGGAAATATATTGGAGAATAATTTCTTCGGAATATTTCTTTCTAAATCAGATCATTGTACAATTACAAACAACAAGCTTTCTTCAACAGAACAAAATCAAAATGATTCCGGAAACGGAATTCACCTTTTGTATTGTAATAATATCTTTATTGAAAACAACCACATTACAGGTCATAGAGATGGTATCTACTTTGAATTTGTCACAGAATCGCTGATCCAAAAAAATATCAGTGAAGGAAATATAAGATATGGTTTGCATTTTATGTTTTCTAGCAACGATGTTTACCAAGAAAATACTTTCCGTAACAATGGTGCAGGAGTGGCAGTAATGTTCAGCTACAAAGTAAAAATGATCAAAAATCATTATGAACATAATTGGGGAGCAGCTTCCTATGGTCTATTATTAAAAGAGATCCGCGATGGTGAGATCACAGGGAACACATTTGAAAAAAACACCATCGGACTTTCTATGGAAGGAACAACAAGAATAAAGGTCAGTCACAATAATTTTCTGCATAATGGTTGGGGAATAAAGATCTGTGGAGGCTGTGACCAAGGAGTTGTAACAAAAAATAATTTGATCGGTAACACATTTGATGTATCATCAAGCGGTTCAACGCTATCAAATGACTTTACAGGAAATTATTGGGATAAATATTTAGGTTACGATTTAAATAAAGATGGATTGGGAGACACGCCGTTTTTTCCTGTGACACTTTCATCACTCATAATGGAACAAGTTCCAACTTCACTTTTATACCTGCACAGCTTTGTTCTCGATTTAATTGACCAGTCGGAAAAATTATTGCCGCAACTTATTCCTCAAAATATTGTGGACAAAAAACCAACACTTAAAAAATTTTAAAATGATATCCGTACATAATTTACATAAAAGTTTTGGCAAACTGAAAGTATTGGATGACGTCAATGTTACATTAGAAGCAGGACAAGTTGTTGCACTGATCGGGCCCAATGGTTCAGGGAAAACAACTTTCATCCGTTCAATTTTGGGAATGGTAAAACCTGAACAAGGCAGTATCCTTTATAATGGTCAAGAGATTCTAAAAGCATGGAAATATCGTGAAAATATTGGCTATATGCCGCAATTAGCAAAATTCCCTGAACGCATCCAAGTCAAAGAATTATTAGACATGATGAAGGATATCAGAAAAAATAACAAAGTTGATAATATTGATGAAGAGTTGATTGAATTGTTCGATCTTAAAAAAATATATCAAAAAAGAACAGGAACACTTTCAGGCGGGACTAAACAAAAAGTCAGTGCCGCACTAACATTTTTATTTAATCCGAACGTTCTTATTTTGGATGAGCCAACAACAGGACTTGATCCTGTTTCAGCTGAGATTCTTAAAAATAAAATTACGAAAGAACAATCCAAACAAAAACTTGTACTGATTACTTCACATATACTAAGTGATATAGAAGAAGTGGCTTCACATGTAATGTATCTTCATGAAGGGAAAATGCAATTCGTAAAAAGTATCGAGCAACTAAAAATGGAAACTCAGGAAGTGAGCTTGAATAAAGCCATTGTAAAAATAATGCAACAAGAAATTAAATAGAAAAAACTAAATGAGTAGAATTATTAAATATGTAATGTTTGATATCCTTCGAAATAGGTTTGTGATTGGATACTGCTTATTTATTATGCTGATCACTTTCGGCTTATTGGGACTTGAAGAAGGAAGCTCAAAATCTACACTCAGCTTACTGAATATCGTACTGCTGGTTGTTCCGCTTATCAGTGTAGTATTTGCAACCATCCATTTTTATAACTCCTACGAATTTATGGAACTTTTACTTTCTCAACCCGTTCGCAGATCAACGATAATTTACAGTGAATATTTTGGAGTGAGTTGCTCTCTTTCATTTGCATTCGCTATTGGAATGGGGGTTCCATTGATATTTTTAAATCAAGGATTGGTTTCTGTTTATTTATTATTAAGTGGCATCGTGCTTACTTTTGTTTTCGTTTCAATTGCACTGCTTGGGGCTGTTAATTCTAAAGATAAAGCCCGTGGAATTGGTACATCATTATTACTTTGGTTTTTCTTTACAGCTATCTATGATGGTTTAGTCTTATTGATCATGTTTAGTTTTAGCGACTATCCGATAGAAAAATATCTCTTAGCATTTATCTCATTAAACCCAATAGACCTTGCCAGAGTAGCCATTCTGCTTCAAATGGACACCGCAGTATTAATGGGATATACTGGAGCTGTTTTTAGTGAATTTTTTAATAGTTGGGAAGGATTAATATTTGCATCAGGACTATTATTATTATGGGCGATTCTACCAATGCTATTAACTGTAAGAATATTTAAGAGAAAAGATTTATGATTAGAATAAATAACAACTGGATAAGAATTGCATTATTAAACTTTTTGGTTGTCGCAACTTTAGGAACATTTTTGAGATTTGCATTTATAAAAGAATTATTTTTTCTCGATTATCTGCATTTCCAAACGGCACATTGGCATTTAGCCATCTTTGGCTGGATCTATCAGGCAATGTATGTATTCATAATTGGAGCTTTTCTCTCACCTGAACAGCAAGCACAAAAAAAATATCACACACTTTTTTGGCTGAACCAAACCTTGATCATCATTGTTTTTCTTACGCTTATAACTAAAGGATATAGCTTTTTTTCAGTCGATGAGGACATTTGTTTTGTGGTTCTTATCGGCGGTTTTGTATTTTCCATACTAAAAGATCTGAAAATTTCATCAGGATCTAAAAGCATCATTTCATCCGAGTTTCTGAAGATCGCTTTCTTCTTTCTTCTTTTATCATTCATTGGGATCATTTCAATTATACCGATAGAACTACTTTTCAGCGCGAAACGAAGTATTTTATATTATCTGAGCAGTCAATTTTTTCTACATTTCCAATACAATGGCTGGTTTATCTTTGGAATATTTTCTTTGTTCTTCAAAATGATAGAAAACTTTGGAATAGAAATTAATACTGAAAAATTCCGGCAATTTAAATGGTTGTCATTTTCTGCAGCATTGATCACATATTTTCTAAATATTTTTTGGGGCTACCCCGGACATTTGGTATTTCTATGGATAGCATCTTTAGGCGGCGGAATTATTCAGCTGTCAGCACTTCTTATTATAAGAAAAGACGTTTCAAAGATCTTCGGAGAATTAAAACCTCATTTAAATTCAGTGACCGCTGCATTAATGAAATTTTCTTATATCTCATTTTGCATAAAACTTACTTTACAAGTGATCATTGCTTACCCTGATCTCGCAAGCGTTGCATTAACGATCAGAAATTACACCATCGCTTATTTTCATTTGGTTTTTCTTTGCATCGCAAGTGTTTTCCTTTTTGCATGGAACGTACAATTTAATAAACTAAAACTGATACAAAAAAACTCACATACAGGTATTTATGTTTTCAGTTTATCTATTTTGTCTGTCGAACTTTTACTCTTTTTACAAGGAACATTATTATGGATGGGAGTCGGCTTTATGACCTTTTATTATGAATCCATATTTTTATTGACACTGGCAATCCCAATCGGTATCGTTTTGATCCTATTTAAAAATATGAAGCATTCAAATTTTGACAATATTAACAAATAAAAAATAGTATAAAATGCTAACCAACACTTGTAAAACTGCCATAAAAGCTGTGGTTTATCTCGCATCAAAACAAAAAGGTGCAGAGAAAATAGCGGTCAAAGAAATTTCTGAACACATTGATGGTAGTATTCATACTATTGGAAAAGTATTGCAAATATTAGTCCGACAAGGTGTTATCAATAGTGTAAAAGGACCATCAGGTGGATTTTTCCTAAATGAAAAACAATTACATCAACCGATAATAAGGGTAATTGAAGCTGTTGACGGATTGCAGATATTTGAAAAGTGTGGATTAGGTTTGGCAAATTGTTCAGGAGATCACCCTTGTCCGATCCATAAACAATACGGAAAACCAAGGGATATGATCAAAAAAATATTTACGGATACAAAAATTTTAGATTTGATAAATCCATTAAACAAAGGGATGACCTATTTAATAAAATAATTCCGGTTATCTAAAATACCATCGACCAAATTTATTTTACTGCCTAATTAAAAATTTATTCCGTTTCAGAACTTTTTTCTGGCAAGGATCAATTCTGCTTTCTAAGATATTCTACTCCAATTTGTGCGATTGCTATTCATCTTCAAAAAATGATAGGCGATATTGCTATTCTCCGGGTTTTCAAGATTCATATCCTCCGACAATAATTCAATCGCCATATTTCTTGCTGCATGTAAAATCTGA
>JAPLDC010000210.1 GCA_026391935.1 Bacteroidota bacterium
GTTATTTTTTTTCGTTTGATGTTGGTACAGATTTCTGCAACTTGTTTTAGGCTAAGTTCGCGGGCTAAAACAATAACATCTGCATACGCACTATAAAATTCTATTGTTTCAATATTTGAGACATTGGCTTGCGTAGAGATATGCACTATGAGTCCAATTTTTTTCGCATAATTAATTGCAGCATGGTCAGATGCGATCACTGCGGTGATCTTACTTTTCTTTGCAGCGTCAATTATCTCCTTCATCAATCTGATGTCATGGTCATACAAGATCGTATTGAGCGTGAGATATGTTTTGATGTTATTCTTTTTTCCTATTTCTGCAATTTTTTCAAGATCCTCTAATGTGAAATTGTTGGAGGAGCGTGAACGCATATTTAATTGTTCGACACCGAAATACACGGAGTTACAACCTGCTTTAATAGCAGCCATCATTGCTTCGTATGAACCTGCGGGAGCCATGAGTTCTACTTTAGGGCTGTCTGTTTTATTAGTTGTCATGCTGTTTTATTATAATTCTTGTTATGAAAAAGATCCTTTAAATTAAATATTTTTTATGTTACAAAACTTCGTACAAATATATTTTCCAGTACGAATCATATTTTGAAAAGGTCTTTACGAGTTTCAACTTTGTATTATTACCAAGATCAATTTCTGCTCTTGAAATTATATATTCACCGCCCATTTTTTTGAACGCATCAAAGTTGTAATCCAACTGTTGGATCCGACGGTATTTAGGATCTACGAAATCAAGTCCTGTTTCCGAAGAAAATGCGTAACAACGGGAACCCCAGTTATCGAAGTAATCTTTTAGTTTTTTGCTTTTGTCTAATTCAGGCGAAATGATTTCGCGGAATTCGTGTTTATATTCCAGCGGATAGCTTGGGAAATATCCATCCAATGTGTAAAAGCCATTGAATTGTGCTATGGAAGGGTGAATCCCGACACTTATAACGCGATATGAATTTTGAGGTTTATTAATAAATGTTTTTATCTCGTTAAATTGTTTTTGAGCATAAAATTGATTGAAGGATGGACCTTTTCTGTTTGCAATTAGTTCGTGGTTACCTACCACATATAAAAACTGAATTAGTAATAGGATCATTACAATTTTTTTTCCGGCATTAAAATAAGTGGATATTTTATATAGTGAAACAGCAAAAAGTATGTACCAGAAGATGGGATGAAGGAAATGTAAACGTTGCAGTTGTATTGGCAAGGTATCCATTAATTTTTTATTTAGTTGTGCGATCATGCTCCAGTCGAGGAAGCCATAAAACATTGAGGTTAAGAGGATAAAGATCAAAATGAACTTATAGGACCTGCTGATACTTTTTGCTTTGTACAAAAGGTAGCTGCCGAATAGAACAGGAATAATTATAAATGTATGCAGACTTTGCGCATGAAACTGTCCTTCAGAAAATAGTTTAAATGCTTTTTGCGAAGCATCGAGAAATGATAAAGCTAGCATTTGAAATTCAATCCTGTGGGAAACAATTGAGGATCTAAAAATAAAAGTATAGAACAGAGGAAAGTGGCTGATGATATACATGCAGCCCATAAGGATAATCCCCAATAGGACCTGATAATTAAACAATCTGAATCTTACTGCATCATAAATAAATATGAGTGTAATGATCAGCATAAAAAAAACTCCTGAAAGTATCAGTGAAGAATAAAAGGGGAACAATAAAATTATCAGCCAATTGGAATAATGGTAAGTTTTGTTCCGCAGATTAAGAAAAGCGAATAATAATAATGGCAATCCGCAAACAGACATTGTAAAAGACCAAAATGGAAGGAAGGCGAAGATTAGTGAAACACCAAAAGGAATGAGAATGTATACATCTTTCGGCAAAAAATGTTTTTTTAGCAGATAATACATTCCTATAAATCCGACAATGGTCATTAAAAATTTATTAATCACATATCCCCAATAAATTCCACAGGTCTTGAACCAGATGAGACTAAAGTCGTATATGCCGTAAATGGATGAGTTGGAGATTCCATTCAGTACCTGGTCGATTTTTGTATAAGGGTTAGAAAATAAATTTCCACTTTCTAAAATAATTTTTACCCAGGTAATATTGGAGTCCATATTATCCAAGATTAGCAAAGGTGAATTTTTACCCAAAATGATATAGGGCAAAAAATAAAGTGCAATGATCAGAAAGGAAAGTTTGAAATAGGTTTTTTCCTTTGATTGAGATTGCGGAAAGTTGTTTTTATTAAGTTTATTCATTTAAATGATCCGGACTTACTATTGAAAGTCAAAACAAAAAATTAAAAATTTCAATTAAGTCCGAAGAAAGGCTTTATTCAAACTCTTTCTGTCAGAACAAATGACAATTTAGCAATGCAAAAATACATATTTTTGCCTAATAAAATGCATTTATTCGTGGATTGGCGAGGTAAAAATGAGGGAAAGGAGAAGCTGGAAAGTAGAAATTTTAAAGGATTTTCTTATCAATGATGCTGACCTTTCTGGAAAGGGTATAGCAAAAAAAAGAGCTCTTTAAAAGCTCTTTTCTTAATGACGATACTTATTTATTAGAAGGAGATGAATTGCCTTTTTTTGCATCGTCCATTTTGCAACTTTTTACACAAGCTTTTGCTTCTGCTTTATGGCATTTCATATCGGCAGTACATTCACCCATTTCGCATTTTTTCTTGCAATCGGTATCTTTCGGACATTCTTTCATGTCACATTTCTTTTCGCAATTTTTTGTGCTTTTTACACCATCTTGCGCAAAAGAGGAAAGACTGATAAATAAAATTGTTGCTGAGGTTAACATTAATTTTTTCATGACTTATTTTTTTTAGGATTTATATAACAAAGGTAATTTAGGTATGACGGAGATGTTGTTAGTGAGAAGTTATTTTGTTGTTAATAACTTGTTAATGCCAGTAAAAGCAAGAGGAAAATGGTTAATTTTGAATATCAGATGAAACAAAACAGAACCTATATTTTTATTGCAGCCTCCTCGATTGCGCTGGTGATCGTGTTGGCGATTCAAGTGAGTTGGATAGTGCAGACGGCAAATGCAAAAGAAGAGCTGTTTAATGAAAAAGCAAATATGGTTCTTTCAAAAACGATAGATGCACTTTGCTTAGACAAAAAAACCTGTATGAATATGGGTAGCAGTTGCTTTGAAGGCGATTCTGATTGCAAGTTGAAATTGGGAAATACCGAGATCAATAAGATAGATTCGTTATTGAAGAATTATATGAAGTTTTATAATTTCCATTTAGAGTTCTCTTTCGAAGTAATAAAGCCATCCGGCCAGAACGATGAAGCAGTTCCTGCAGGAAGTTGGAATGAAAGTGTTTTCAAAAAGCGGTTGGAGGAGGTTGTAAATATGAATGGCTTGGAACTGAAGTTGATATTGCCCGATAAAAAACAATTCATTATTGCGGAAATGGGAACGATGTTCATCACTTCTGTGATCTTAATTCTTGTGGTACTCGTTATGTTTTGGAGAACTATTTTATCCTTGATAAAGGAGAAACGGATTTCGGAGCATACAACAGATTTTTTAAATAATATGACACATGAATTCAAAACGCCATTAACGAATATCGCATTAGCAGGAAAGATGATGGTGAAGGATTCCAATATCAAACAAGAAGAAAAGATCAAGCATTATTCGGGTATCATACTTGAGGAAAATGAAAAGCTACGTTTGCAGGTAGAGCAAGTGTTGAGTATGACCGCTTTGGAAAGAGGCGAGATTCCGTTGGTAAAAACAGAGATCGATCTTCATCAATTAATTAACGATGCTGTAAAATGTATCAGTATTCAGATAGAGAACCGAAAGGGCGATCTTACATTAGCCTTGAAGGCAGATCGGTTTGTTGTATACGGAGATAAAAGTCATCTTACAAATACATTGTGTAATTTAATTGATAATGCGATTAAATATTCTAAAGAGAAACCGGAAATAAATATTGAAACATATAATGATTCTAATTATTTAAAAATTGTTGTTTCTGATAAAGGAATTGGTATTGATAAAGAATATGTGAAAAAGGTATTTGATAAATTTTTTAGGGTGCCGACAGGTAATGTGCATGATGTAAAGGGGTTTGGACTTGGACTGGCATACGTTAATAAGATCATTGAATTGCATGATGGAACAATTGTTCTTGAAAGTGAAAAAGGAAAAGGAACAACTTTTATAATTTCATTACCATTTGTAAATGAATAAAGAGAGAGTAAAAATATTACTTGCGGAAGACGATCTTAATTTGGGTGTTCTTTTAGTTGATTATCTGGAGACGGAAGGTTTTGATGTAAAACTTTGTAAAGATGGTGAAATAGCTTTAAAGGCGTTTCAAAGTAATCATTTCAGTTTATGCCTGTTGGATGTGATGTTGCCGAAGATGGATGGTTTTACATTAGCTAAAGAGATCAGGATGAAAGACAAAAATATCCCTTTCATTTTCATTACAGCAAAATCCCTGAAGGAAGATAAATTAAAAGGCTATGATCTTGGTGCGGATGATTATATCACAAAACCATTTGACGAGGAAGAATTGCTTTGGAAAATAAAAGCAATTGCACGCAGAATTCCGTCAGAGAAAAAAGAAAGCAGAGAAGAAATTATTTCTATCGGAAGATTTGCTTTTGATTTTAATAATCAGTCGTTGATGATCGAGAATAAAATAAAACGCATCACCGAGAAAGAAAGTGAGATCCTTAAATACCTGAATGATCATAGAAATAAAGTTGTAAAGAGAGAGGATCTTTTAAAAGATCTGTGGGGAGAGAATGACTATTTTCTTGGACGCAGTTTAGATGTGTTTATCACCAAAATAAGGAAATATCTTAAAGAAGATCCGGATCTAAAAATTGAGAATGTTTTTGGAGTAGGCTTTATTTTGAATACGGATTCTACTTCTGGGAAATAAATACATTTTATTTTAATTCAGGTCAGTCACGTCTAATATCCTTTATTTTTATGGCTATTCATTAAATTCAGATTAAAAAAATCAGAAAAAAAGGAAACTGTTTTTTGAAAGGATTCTTAAAGCGATTCATATATTTCGTAAATTTGCACCAATTAAATTGCTATAATTAAACTTAAAAATAGAATACCATGTATCCAGAAAGTATTGTAATGCCAATGAAAGCTGAATTAACAACAGCGGGCTTTGAAGATCTAACCACTCCTGAAGCTGTGAATGCAGCTATAAACACTAAAGGAACAACATTAGTTGTGATCAATTCGGTTTGTGGTTGTGCAGCAGGTGCTGCCCGTCCGGGAGTGAAATTATCATTAACAGGAGCGAAAAATCCGTCAAAGATCACAACAGTTTTTGCAGGATTTGACACGGAAGCGGTAGCTGAGGCACGTAAGCATTTTGCTCCGTATCCACCGTCATCACCATGTATTGCTTTGTTTAAAGATGGAAAATTAGTTCATTTTGTAGAGCGTCATCATATCGAAGGCCGTAGCGCCCAAATGATTGCTGATAACCTGAAAATGGCTTATGAAGAATTGTGCTAAGCACTAGAAGCAAATAAAAAACTCCGTTTAGTAGCACTAAATGGAGTTTTTTGTTTTCCTTTCATCCCCAAAATAAACCATTCATATACTTCGTTGCGCTATGCCATAAAGTATTGAGTAAAAATCAGTTAATTATCGCTATTTTCGTACTGAAAAAATCAAAAAATAATATGAAAAAACTACTCCTTTTATTAAGTATACTTTTTACAACATCACTTTTTGCTCAGAAAAAAAATCCTGATTATTGGCAAACACTTGACCCTACGAAGGACAAGGTGTTTGGCGTTGGAGCGGAGCAGGCAATCAGGAAGATCTGAAAGATGTGATCTGGACAAATACGGGTGAGATCCCTGGAAATGGAATTGATGATGATAAGAACGGATACATTGATGATGTGAATGGCTGGAGTTTTATTGGTGGAAAGAATGGTGACATCGACAATGAGGCATCCGAATTATGTCGTATCGTTCAGAAAGGAAATAAAAAATACAGAGACCTTACAGATGAATCAAAACTTAGTGGTGATGAGTTAAAAAATTATCAAGAATTTAAACGCCTGAAAGAAATTTATACTTCTGAACTTAAAATGAATGAGAAGCAGTTGGAAGGAATAAATTTTGTGAATGATTATCTGGTCAAAGTAAAAAAACAAAACAATGGTGTTTTAAACAAAGATGCTTTTAAAAATTACAAGCCGGAAAATGAAATGGAAGAGCAGTTGAATAAAAACATTAAGCGTGTTGTTGCACTTGGATTATTAAAACCGGAAGAATTTGAAAGTCAGTTGAAAGAAGGAAAAGATCATTTTGAGCCTATGGTAAAATATAGCAAACTCGATTCTGATTCGATGAGAACATATATTGTTGGTGATGACGTGAACAACCCGAACGAAAAATATTACGGGAATAATCACATACAAGGACCTGATGCAATGCATGGAACTCACGTTGCAGGTATTATTGCTGCCGTGAGAAATAATAATATTGGTATGAACGGAATTGCGAATAATGTAAAGATTATGATCGTACGTGCTGTGCCAAATGGTGATGAGCGCGACAAAGATGTTGCGAATGCAATACTTTATGCGGTTGACAATGGAGCAACAGTTATCAATATGAGTTTCGGAAAATATTATTCTCCGGATAAAAAATTGGTTGATGATGCTGTGAAATATGCAGAATCAAAAGATGTACTTATGATACATGCAGCAGGTAACGAATCGAAAGATAATGATATTGAATTATCATATCCGAGCAGAGAATTATTGAGCGGTGAAGTAGCCAGCAATTGGATTCAGGTTGGAGCAAGTGGATATAAAAAAGGTGCTGACATAATCGGATCATTTTCTAACTATGGTTTGAAAAAAGTGGATCTGTTTGCACCAGGAGTTGATGTATACTCTACCTTGCCGGATAATAAATACGAAAGTTTATCAGGAACAAGTATGGCTTCGCCTAGTACTGCAGGAGTTGCGGCATTGATCCGTGAGTATTTCCCG
>JAPLDC010000345.1 GCA_026391935.1 Bacteroidota bacterium
ATCCAATTTACTCCTGACCTATTACCTGCCGATCTTATTGGAACAATGATATACAGTCAGAAAAAAGAAGAGTTTACAGTTAAACACGGTCCTATTTTCGCGAATTTCATTTTAGCAGATGAGATCAACCGTGCTCCGGCCAAAGTACAAAGTGCTTTACTTGAAGCTATGCAAGAAAGACAAGTAACAATTGGCGAACAAACATTTAGTTTACCTAACCCATTTTTAGTATTAGCAACTCAAAATCCAGTAGAACAGGAAGGAACATATCCATTACCGGAAGCACAAGTTGACCGTTTTATGTTGAAAGTTGTTATTGGCTATCCAAGTAAGGATGAAGAAAGAAAAATTATTCGTCAGAACTTAGCAAGTGAATTTCCTAGTGTAAATCCAATCTTAAAAACCGATGATATTTTGAATGCACGTAAAGTTGTAAAAGACGTTTACATGGATGAAAAAATAGAAAAATATATCATCGATATTGTTTTTGCTACTCGTTATCCTGCAGAATACAAACTCAATAAATTTGCCGGCCTTATAAGTTTCGGAGGATCTCCGCGTGCCAGTATCAACCTTGCGTTAGCAGCAAAAGCATATGCCTTCATAAAGCGAAGAGGCTATGTTATTCCTGAAGATATCCGTGCTGTTTGCAACGATGTTTTACGTCATCGTATTGGTTTAACATATGAAGCAGAAGCTGAAAACATAACTTCGGAAATGATCATCAACGAGATCTTAAATACAGTTGAAGTGCCATAATATTTTTGAATTCAGGAATGAACTTGTAAAAAAACTCATTACTTATACTAATTTAAAAATTTTCAAATTGACATATTTTCAAATTGATCAATGGAAACAGCAGAGCTGCTAAAAAAAGTACGAAAGATTGAAATAAAAACACGGGGACTCTCCAATCAAATTTTTTCCGGAGAATATCACAGTGCTTTTAAGGGAAGAGGTATGACCTTTAGTGAAGTTCGGGAATACCAACCCGGTGATGATATTCGCTCGATCGACTGGAATGTTACAGCAAGATTCAACACTCCTTTTGTAAAAGTTTTTGAAGAAGAGCGTGAAATGACCGTAATGCTACTTGTGGATATCAGTGCTTCCGGAGAGTTTGGAACTCAAAAACAATTAAAACAAGATCTGATCACTGAATTGTGCGCTGTATTAGCCTTCTCTTCCATTCAAAACAATGATAAGATCGGTGTCATTTTTTTCACTGATAAGATCGAGAAATTTATTCCTCCTAAAAAAGGTAAAAGTCATGTTTTAAGAATTATCCGTGACTTGATCGAGTTTACTCCAGAAAATAAAAAAACAAATATTGAACTCGCTTTGAAATATTTGACAAGCGTGATCAAAAAAAGAAGTATCGCTTTTTTAATATCTGATTTTATGGATACCAATTTTTTTGATGCATTAAAAATTGCAAGCAAAAAACACGATCTGGTAGCGTTGCGTATTCTAGACAAAAGAGAACAGGAACTACCAAACGTAGGCCTGATCAAACTTATGGATGCAGAAACGGGTGAAATAAAATGGGTAGACACATCCGACAAACACACAAGGATTCATTTTGCAGCAAATGCTAAAAGAAATGATGCACATTTGAAAGAGATTTTTAATAAAAGTGGTGTAGACTCAGCAAATATAAATACGGTTGAATCATATATTCCACCCTTGACAAATTTATTTAAAAGAAGATAAAAGGTATACAGATAACAAATCTGTATTTGAAGGAAAAATGAAATTTATAAAAACATACCATAGAAATTTTAAAACAGTAGCACTGTTTGCTGCATTGTTATGTTTTAGTTCTGCTTCAATTGCACAAAAAATAAAAGCTACAGCAAAGCTTGATAGTAGCATAATACAAATCGGACAACAGGTAAAATTAGAATTGAGTGTTCAATATCGGGTTGACAACGGAAAGCAAATTAAGATCAGTTGGCCTGAAATCTTAGACACCATAAGAAAAGAAATAGAAGTTGTTAGTCAGAGTAAAACAGATACAACAATCGACAAAAATGACCCCTACTTATTTACACAGACAAAAACAATAAATATTACTTCTTTCGATTCCGGATATTGGGCCATACCCCCTTTTAAATTTATCGGTACTGACACAAATGGGATCTTTACCGAAGCGCTATTACTACAAGTAAATACAATTGCAGTTGATACAACAAAAGCGATCAAAGACATTAAGGTTCCTTACGAAGTTGCCTATACTTGGATCGATTGGCTAAAAGATAACATGATCGTTATTTGGATCAGCTTAGGTGTCTTAGCAACCCTACTTATTCTGTTCTTAATTTTCAAGTATACAAAAAAAGTAAAACCACCTTTGGTTGTTGTTGAAACTCCAAAAATCCCGGCGCACATAATAGCTTTTGAGAAATTAGAAAAACTTAAGAATGAAAAATTATGGCAAGATGGTAAATTAAAACTTTATCATAGCCAACTTACTGATATCATTAGAGAATACATCGAGAATCGTTTTAAAATACAAGCTCAGGAATTGACAACTGATGAAATCTTATTTGGCTTCAGAAACATTGCCATTGATGATGAAAGCAAAATGAAACTTAAACAAGTATTGATCTTAGCCGATCTAGTAAAGTTTGCAAAGGAACAACCCTTGCCGAATGAAAATGAAACTAGCATCACTAATTGTTACGATTTTGTAAATGGAACAAAAAGAGAAGATAGTAACGAATTAGAAAAAGAAAGTGGCCAATTAAAAAAGTAGCTTATAGGCAATATTTATTTTATAAATAATTAAAATGTTTGAATTTTTTAACGATATCACTTTTGCAAACAAAGAATTACGATGGTTATTCCTGGTAATTCCGTTCGTTATCGTTTGGTATATCTTTAAAAATAAAACAATGAATGCGGAATTTAAAATTTCTTCATTTGCAGGTTTTGAAAAATTAAAACCATCATTCAAACAATATCTAAGACATTTATTAATAATAATCCGAATCGCAGTTTTATCCTTATTGATACTTGTATTGATGCGTCCGCAATCACGTTCCAGTTTTAAGAATG
>JAPLDC010000158.1 GCA_026391935.1 Bacteroidota bacterium
AGATGAATTTTTCGAAGACAAATAAGCAAATTATAAATAAAATTTAATTAGTATAATTCCCCCTTGGAGAAGGGGGCTAGGGGGATTGAAATCAATGACAGAAAATAAAAACCTTAAAATATTTGCCAGAGAAAAAAGAAATAATTCAACTTATGGTGAAATATTACTTTGGAAGAATTTGTTAAGTCGTAAAAAGACGGGTTATCAATTCAATCGTCAATTCCCAATCGATAGATATATTGTCGATTTTATTTCAAGGACATTAAAGCTTATTATAGAAGTTGATGGATATTCGCACCAGTTTAAGCACGAAAAGGATGTCGACAGAGATAAAAGATTAAATCAGCAAGGATATTCTGTCATCAGGTTCACAGAACATGATATAAAATATAATTTTGGTAATGTGGCCAGAACTTTGAATATTTACATAGAGGAATTTTTAGAGAAAGGAACAATCCCCCTAGCCCCCTTCTTCAAGGGGGAAGAGAGCGATTCGATTCGTTTGAAGGATCTGTCAAAAGGTAATGCGAAAGAATCAATTCCTTAGACCACGTTCAATGGGGAAGGGAGCAAATCGATTCATTTGGGAATCAATTCAAAGTTGTAGAATAAATAAATTCCTATAACCTCATTTTCTGGTGGAAATAAAAAAAATGAAAATGCATAAACTCGAAATAGCTTGTTTTAATTTGGAATCCGCACTCATTGCTCAACAAGGAGGGGCTGACAGAATTGAGCTATGTGATGATTTTTCTGCAGGGGGAATCACTCCCAATTATGGAACTTTTGAAACGGCAAGAAAATTAATCAATGTAGATTTGTTTGTAATGATTCGTCCGCGTGGTGGGAGTTTCATTTATTCAAACGAAGAGTTTGAGCAAATGAAAAAGGATATTCTTTATTTTAAAAAATTGAATGCAAATGGATTTGTATTCGGAGTATTAAACGAAGATGGCAGCGTTAACAAAGATCAAAACAAACAATTGGTTGGATTAGCAAAGCCTTTGTCTTGTAGTTTTCATCGTGCATTTGATGTTTCAAAAGATCTAATGAAGAACTTAGAAGGTGTTATTGATTGCGGATTTAAAACAATTCTTACTTCCGGACAAACAAGTTCTGCAATGGAAGGAATAAAACAATTGTCAGAATTGATAAAGTATTCTGATGGAAGAATATCGATCATGCCAGGTGGAGGAGTCCGTTCTTCAAATATTTTATTGTTGAAGGAGAAATTAGATACAACTTATTTTCACTCCTCTGCAATTGTAACAGGTAATGTTGCTGATCTGAAGGAAGTGAAATTGCTAAAAGAAAAATTAGGGTGAAATATAATTGGGTCAAATATATTTTCATCATTTTGTTTCCTTTGGTGTTACACTCTCAAGTCGTTGAAAGAAATCTGACTCAGTGCAAATGGAAGTTTAAAAAGAAACAGGAAGTGAAGTGGTATAAAGCAACTGTTCCGGGTACTGTCCACACTGATTTATTTTCCAACAAATTAATTCCTGACCCATTCTTTGGCGACAATGAAAAACAATTGCAATGGATAGAAGGTGAAGATTGGGAATATCAAACCGTTTTTAAAATTTCCGAAGAAGAATTGTTGCAATCACATATTGAATTGCAATTTGCCGGTTTGGATACTTACGCAAAAGTATATGTGAATGATTCCTTGGTATTAGAAGCGGATAATATGTTCCGTTCTTGGAATGTAGATGTGAAAAAATACATTCACAAAGGAAAAAATAAATTATTAATTCTGTTTGAATCGGCTGTAAAAAAAGGAAAAGAAGAAGCAAAAAAAATATCCTATACACTTCCCGGTGATGAAAAAGTATTTACGCGAAAAGCACAATATCAGTATGGTTGGGATTGGGGACCACGATTTGTAACATGTGGGATTTGGAAAGATGTAAAACTAGTTTCATGGAGCGATGCGAGGATATTAAATATAAAGGCGGTTCAAAAATCGCTGACCGATTCATTAGCTCAATTAGAATTTGTTTGTGAGATAAAAAGTGATGTGGAGGCAAATGTTTATTTGGATATATCACGTGGAGATAACGATTTGAGTGGGCAAATGACAAATAAAATTGCTTTGAAAAAAGGAATTGATACCTATACATTGTCATATTCTATTAAGAACCCACAATTGTGGTGGTGCAATGGTT
>JAPLDC010000182.1 GCA_026391935.1 Bacteroidota bacterium
TATATATTCCCGGAGGCTCTGCGCCATTGTTTTCAACAGTGTTGATGTTGGGGATTCCTGCAACTATAGCAGGCTGCAAAGAAATAGTTTTATGCAGTCCTCCCGATTTGAATGGAAACTTGAATGCTGTTATTTTGTATGTCGCTCAATTGGTAGGGATAAAAAATGTTTTTAAAGTTGGAGGAGTACAGGCAATTGGAGCAATGGCGTACGGTACAGAATCAGTTCCAAAAGTTTATAAAGTGTTTGGACCCGGTAATCAGTATGTGACTTGTGCAAAACAATTGATCTCTAAAGAAGGTGTTGCCATTGATATGCCTGCCGGACCTTCTGAAGTTGCAGTTTTTGCAGACGAGAGTTGTGTTCCGGAATTTGTGGCGGCAGATCTTCTTTCACAGGCAGAACACGGTACCGACTCGCAAGTTATATTGGTCTCTACACACGAATTAGTGCTTGAAAAAGTAAAAGCGGAGTTGGAGAAACAAGTAAAATTGTTGCCTCGAAAAGAAATTGTAATAAAAGCATTAGAAAATAGTAAGGCGATCTTGATGAATGGAAATGATGAAGCGATTGATCTGCTGAATAATTATGCACCTGAACATTTAATTATTGCCTGTAAGGATGATGAACAAATAGCTGAGAAAATTATTAATGCAGGGTCCGTATTTTTAGGAAATTATTCTTGTGAGAGTGCAGGGGATTATGCCTCAGGAACTAATCATACCTTGCCTACCAATGGATATGCAAAAGCCTATAGCGGAGTATCTCTGGATAGTTTTGTTAAAAAGATCACATTTCAAAAGTTATCTGAAGAAGGAATAAATTCAATTGGAAATGCGATTGAACTTATGGCGGAGGCCGAGGGTTTAGGCGCACACAAAAATGCAGTAAGTATTCGATTAAAAAAATAATACCATGTTTGAATTAAATAATATTCTTAGAGAAAACATTAAAAAACTTGTTCCTTATTCTTCCGCAAGGGATGAATACAAGGGTAAAGAAGGAGTGTTTTTGGATGCGAATGAAAATTCTTTCGGAGCCCCGCTATCTATTGACAGTAAGTACTGTGAAGGAATGAACCGCTATCCGGATCCTTTGCAACTCGATGTGAAAAGAAAATTAAGTAAAATAAAAGGATTGCCAGTTCAGAATATCTTTTTGGGAAATGGTAGTGATGAGGCAATCGATATTTTATTCAGAGCTTTTTGTGATCCTCAAAAAGATAATGTGATCATTTGTCCACCAACCTATGGCATGTACGAAGTGTCTGCAAATATCAATGACGTTAATGTTATTAAGGTTCCGTTGTTGCCGGAATCATTTCAGTTGGATGAAATCAGGATTCTAAAGGCGATCAATGAGAACACAAAAATTATTTTTATTTGTTGTCCGAATAATCCGACAGGGAATGGTGTTTCTCAGAATACGATCAAGATACTATTGGAAAAATTTAAAGGGGTTGTTGTGATCGATGAAGCCTATATTAATTTTGCGAGTTACAGAAGCCTGATCCCTGAATTATTGAATTATCCGAATTTAGTAATACTTCAAACCTTGTCAAAAGCATGGGGTTTAGCCGGATTGAGAGTAGGTATGGCATTTGCGTCAGAAGTTATCATCGATGTGTTTAATAAGATAAAGCCACCTTATAATATCAATATCGTTTCTCAAAAAATTGTTTTGGAAGCGCTTGAAAATGTGCAGCAGGTTAATGAGTGGATAAAAAAAATAGTTGAGGATAGAGAAAAACTTATTTTGGAGATTTCGAAGTTATCTTTCGTCAGGAAGGTTTATAAGAGTGAAGCAAATTTTATTTTAGTGAAAGTGGATGATGCTAATGCCTTATATAATTACTTAACTTTAAATCAAATTGTAATTCGTGATAGAAGTCGAGTGACACTGTGTGAAGGTTGTTTGCGAATTACAATTGGCACAACAGAAGAAAATGTTTTGGTGTTAGAAAAATTAATAAAATTTTAATAGGAAAAGTATTTATATAAAAAAGATAGAAATGAAAAAAATATTATTTATTGATCGTGATGGAACATTGATCTGGGAACCGCCAGATACATTTCAAATTGACAGTTTGGAGAAATTTAAATTTTTGCCTGGTGTTATAACCTGGCTAGGGAAGATTGTCGGAGAATTAAATTATGAATTTGTATTGGTCACCAATCAAGATGGGTTGGGAACTGAGAGTTATCCGGAAAATACTTTTTGGCCAATTCAAAACAGTATGATACAAACACTTGCATCCGAAGGGATAAAGTTTTCTGAAGTTTGTATCGACAGAACTTTTGAAAAAGAAAATTTGCCGACTCGTAAACCTAATACTGGTATGTTAACAAAATACATGTCGGGTGAATATGATCTTAAAAATTCGTTTGTTATTGGCGACAGAATTACGGATGTGAAGCTGGCAAAAAAATTAGGCTCAAAGGCGATCTTTATAAAAAATTATGATTCTGCTGATGGTTTTGAAAATGAAATCGCATTACAGGCAAAGACATGGGAGGAAATCTATAATTTTCTGAAAGTACCTGAACGGAAGGTAGTACACAAAAGAGTTACAAAAGAAACTGCAATTTCAATTGTATTGAATTTGGATGGGAAAGGTAATTCGACTATTTCAACCGGCTTAGCATTTTTTGATCACATGCTGGAGCAAATTGCGAAGCATGGTAATTTGGATCTGACAATTGATGCAAAAGGAGATCTGCATATTGATGAACACCATACAATAGAGGATGTCGGCAATTGATTTTGGTGGTAGAAATTGGATCGAATGGACTGCTGAATTTAAAAGAGAGAAAATTGGTGAAATGCCGACAGAAATGTTTTACCATTTTTTCAAATCATTCAGCGATGCAGCAAAATGTAATTTAAACATTAAGGCTGAAGGGCAAAATGAGCATCATAAAATAGAAGCTGTGTTTAAGGCTTTTGCAAAAGCAATTAAAATGGCTGTGAAAAGAGATCCGGATAATTTGAGTTTACCGAGCACTAAAGGAGTTTTATAAATGAAAATAGTTATCTTGAAATATAATGCAGGGAATATCCGTTCGGTGACTTTTGCTCTGGAGCGAATCGGTGTTTCTCCCATCGTTACCGATGATATAGACGAAATTCGTTCATCCGATAAAGTTATTTTTCCTGGTGTAGGTGAAGCGAGCAGCGCCATGCATTTTTTGAAAGAACAAAAACTAGATAAGGTTATTACTGATTTGAAGCAACCTGTATTGGGGATTTGTCTTGGCATGCAATTGATGTGCAAATTTTCTGAAGAAGGAAATACAAATTGTTTGGGGATCTTTGATCAAAAAGTATCAAAGTTTTCTCATACGAATAAAGTGCCTCAGATAGGTTGGAATAATATTTTTAATCTTAGTTCGAATATTTTTGATCAGGTGAAGGAAAACGAATACATGTATTTTGTTCATGGTTTTTTTGTTGAGGTTGGGTCAAATACGATTTCTAAAACCAATTATGGAATTGATTATAGTTCAGCATTGAAGAAAGATAATTTTTATGGTGTTCAGTTTCACCCTGAAAAGTCAGGAGATGCCGGTCAAAAGATACTTGAGAATTTTTTATCTCTTTAAAAAAATGAAAATAATACCTGCAATAGATATTATCGATGGAAAATGTGTTCGTTTGACACAAGGAGATTATTCTAAGAAAATCATTTATAATGAGAAGCCTTTAGAAGTTGCAAAACAGTTTGAAGCGATTGGTATAACACGGCTACACCTAGTGGATCTAGACGGTGCAAAAAAAGGTGTGGTTGTTAATTATAAAGTTCTCGAACAAATTGCATCCGCTACAAAATTGATCATTGATTTTGGCGGTGGCATAAAAACAGATGATGCGATAAATATTGTTTTCGAATCGGGTGCTGCAATTGCAACAGTAGGCAGTGTTGCTGTTAAAAATAAAGATCTATTTCTATACTGGATAAAAAAATATGGCTCCGAAAAGATATTATTAGGTGCAGATGTTCTAGATGAAAAAATTGCAATTGGTGGATGGTTAGAAAAAACAGATATTTCAATTTTTGATTTCATTAAAGAAAATATGGGTCATGGGATTTCTACTGTTTTTTGTACAGATATTTCTAAGGATGGCCTTTTACAAGGAACAAGTAATGATTTATATAAAAAAATAATTGATCAGTTTTCGGAACTAAATTTTATTGCCAGTGGAGGAGTATCTTCCATAAATGATCTGGATGATCTTAAATCAATTGGTTGTTCCGGAGCAATAGTTGGAAAGGCTATCTATGAAAATAAAATTTCAATCAATGATTTAAAAAAATATATCCAATGTTGACAAAACGCATTATTCCATGTTTGGATATTAAAGATGGCCGCACTGTAAAAGGAGTGAATTTTGAAAATTTACGTGATGCTGGTGATCCTGTTGAATTGGCTATTGCATATAGCGCAAATGGTGCGGATGAGTTGGTATTCTTAGATATTTCTGCTACCAATGAAAAGAGAAAAACGCTTTCTGAACTTGTATCTCGTATTGCGAAAAATATAAATATTCCCTTTACTGTTGGAGGTGGAATTAGTTCAATTGATGATGTTTCGTTGTTATTAAATGCAGGAGCTGATAAAATTTCAATCAACACATCGGCATTTAATTCTCCTCAATTAATAAAAGAGCTTGCAGATCGATTC
>JAPLDC010000054.1 GCA_026391935.1 Bacteroidota bacterium
AATATGGGCTCGGTGGATACTTACTGTTCCTGGAATTTTAATTGATATAAAAAGAGAAACTCCAGCTGAAAGTCTTCCGCAACCTGCTGTATACTGTGCGAACCATGCCTCCTATTTAGATATTTCAATTGGCTATATACTAATTCCTCAATACTTTGTTTTTATGGGAAAACAAGAATTGGACAAAGCACCTTTGTTCCGAATCTTCTTTAAAAGAATGAACATTCTTGTCGACAGAAGCAGCAATATGTCTTCTCACAGAGCATTTGTGAGGGCGGGAAAAGAGATAGACAGAGGCCACAGCACCTTTCTTTATCCCGAAGGAGGAATTTCTAGCAATGGCAGGTTAAGAGGATTCAAGAATGGAGCATTTAAATTAGCGATCGAAAAACAAGTTCCAATTGTACCGATCACCTATCTAAATAATTGGAAAATATTACAAAATGGAGGGTTTTTCAAATCTACCGGTAAACCTGGGATCTCAAAAGTTGTTGTCCATAAACCAATTTCAACTATTGGTTTGACAGAAAATGATTTAATACCTTTACGGACGAAAGTTCATGAGATCATCCGACTTGAATTAGAAAAATACAATAATGCTCATTGAGCATAATAAACATAAATTAAGAAAATGAAAATTGATAACGAAACCGTAGATAAAATAGCGCATTTGGCACGTCTAGAATATGAGAACGAAGCGAAAGAGCGAATCAAAATGGATATGAATAATATGATCGGCTTTATTGAAAAACTCAATGAATTAGACACTTCAAATGTGGAACCATTGATTTATATGAGTGATGAAGTGAATTTATTACGGGAAGATATTGTAAGACAAGAAATAACGCAGGATGAGGCATTAAAAAATTCACCGAAGCATGATTCTGATTATTTCAAAGTACCGAAAGTAATAGAGAAAGCTTAATTGATTTGAAATTTGCGAATTTCCAGATCACAATTTATTCAATTCGATTTTATTACCCAACAACCATTTACCTTCTAAATTATTACATCCCCAGAGCTTTAATTCGTATTTTATTTTTTTATTATCGGTAATAGTAACAAAAATATCTGCTTTTTCTTTGTACTTTTCGTCACCATCTTTCAAAACTGCTCTCGTAGAAGAGCTTAACAAAGAGCCTTTCAAAGGCTTTAGGTCATTCGAATAAATCTCCTTTAATTTTTCAAGTATTTCTGTTTGTTCTTTTGGGTCAGAAGAAATAAGCTTTTTTAATTTTTCTTCATTATAATTTAAAAGAGAATTAATAAAGGCTTTACTGAACTCTTGTGGAGTCCCTTGTCCGAATATTTTTCCAGAAAAAGGAAGCAAAAAAAGTAAAATCAGAAATTTGTTTTTCATGATTATTATTTTAATCTGCACATCGGTTTATGATTTCCTCTGCACATATTCTTTACAACCATCCTTTTTCCAAAATATCTTTTGTGTGATAGGTAATAATAATGTTTGCTCCCGCTCTCGCAAAAGAATGCATGTTTTCCATTACGATCTTTTGTTCATCTATCCAACCGTTTGCAACAGCAGCTTTTACCATAGAATATTCACCCGATACATTGTAACAAGCGATCGGCAAAAGTGTATTTTGACGCAAATTAAAGATCACATCCATGTATGCCAGAGCCGGTTTCACCATTAAAATATCTGCTCCTTCGGCTTCATCCAGCAAACCTTCCACCATTGATTCATGACCATTTCTATGATCCATTTGATAGGATTTACGATCACCTTTTTGCGGAGCAGAATTAGCCGCTTCACGAAAAGGTCCATAATATGCAGAAGCATACTTAATAGAATAAGACATGATCGCCGTATTTTCAAAACCGTTTTTATCTAACAATTCTCGCATTGCCTGTATCCGTCCATCCATCATATCACTTGGCGCAACCATGTCCGCACCAGCTTGTGCGTGAGCCAAAGCCATTTTCGCAAGTACTTCCACCGATGAGTCATTGTGAACATATTCATCATGAAGAATTCCACAATGACCGTGTGTTGTATAAGCGCAAACACAAACATCTGTGATCACATCTAAACTTTCACCAAATTTTTCTTTCAGCGCTTTTACTGCTTTC
>JAPLDC010000403.1 GCA_026391935.1 Bacteroidota bacterium
TAGACTTAAAAACGCAAATGATTTAATGTTAGATGGCGAATTTTCGGCAACTGAATACAAGGAAATGAAATGTGAAATTGAAACAGAATTGGATAAATTGAACCGTGATGAAATACAACATCGTGAAGGACTTGAGAATTATGATGAAAAGATTGATGATTGTCTTGAGTTGCTCTTAAACCTTGATAAATACTACAAAACAAAGAATACAGAGATAAAACAAAAGATAATTGGTTCGGTCTTCCCTGAAAAATTGGTTTTTGAAAATAACGAGTATCGAACCCCAAAATTAAATGATGTCGTGGCTCTGATTTGCCCGAATGACAAGGGATTGGGCAAAAAAAAAGGAGGGAAGAAATCTGAATTTTCAGAATCTTCCCTCCGAGTGGAGTCGGAGGGATTCGAACCCTCGTCCAAACAAGGAATTAATAAGCTTTCTACATGTGTATCAGATTTTTAATTTTCGATAAATTTCAGGCAAACCTACCAGCCACAAAATTTACTTAGTTTCTATATCTCATCACGGATCGAAACACTCCGCAACTATTTCTTCATTTGTTGTGCTTCACAGGAGACGCTGAAGATCAAAGCTTCTCCGGAAACAAAGGCACTTAATACTTGGTATTAAGCAGCCATAGACAAGTTAGACTCGCCAGATAGAATTTTGAGAATTAGGATTAACGTGCCATATTCACAACACACGACATGCTTACATAAAAATCGCACTCGCTGTCAAAACCGTACGACCCCATTTTTAAAGAACTTTATTACCACAAAGATACAACAGGAAATGGAATATTCTTCAAAAATCAATGTTAACGATGTATAAATAATGAAATTGTAATAGGATTAGTTTGTATTCGGTTTACTCTAATTTCTTAATGCATACAATTTCCCTGAATCATAATCGTTAGATTGCTGCTTTTGAAATGCCAATCCAAAATTTATCTTTCCAAAATTTGTAATAAATAATTAACTTTGTCAAATAAAATTTTCCTGAATGAAAATAAAAACAATATTTCTGCTGGCATTAATTTCTATCACTTATTCAACCTGCACAAGTGTAGCCTACAATCCCGATATATGTTTTCAGGAAAATATTCTTCCCATTTTTGTTACCAAGTGTAGTATGAATGATTGCCATAATTCAGCTGAACATAAAGCTGGATACGATCTTTCAACCTACGAAGGAATCATGAAAGGTGTAACTCCTTATCATCCTTATCAAAGTGAAGTATACAATTCAATAAGAGGCAGTAACCCATCCATGCCCACCGATCAAAAATTAGATGCAAAAGATATTTCATATATAAAAATATGGATAAAGATGGGTGCTAAAAATACTTCTAATTGCAGTGGTTGTGATACCTCAAGTTATACCTATAGTGGAAGAATAAAACCCCTGATAACAACATGGTGTGTAGGTTGTCACAATGCTGGTAGTCCTGGTGGTGGTTACGACTTATCAACTTATTCAGGACTCGTTACTTCAATTGTAAGCAATAGATTGCTTGGAACGTTGAATAATTCTGCAGGTTTTTCTGCAATGCCAAAGGGCTCCAGTAAATTATCTGATTGCGATATCAATGCAGTCACTAAATGGATCAATGTTGGATATCCCAATAATTGATTTTACTTTTTTTTGATATTAATAGAATATAAGAGCTTTTAATTAAGAAATTGACTCCACTATTTTATTATTACTACCGATTGTCTAGCCATGATTGCAAGGGCTTCATCTCTCAACACCAATAAATAATTACCGGGACTAAAATCAGAAACTGATAATTGTGAATTACCATTTACGATCATAATTTCTTGATTAATTAATATTCTGCCTTGCATATCATATAACGAAACTAATGCTAATGGTTTATTTGTTTCTATTCCGGTAATGTTGAGAATATTGTTTGCCGGATTCGGATACACAGTTATATTTTCAATCTGTTTTACCTGATCATTTATCGATGTGGTATTTACGAACGATTCATAATAGTAATGCGTGGTAAAATCCGGACTAGAAGGAAAGGATGTGAAGTTGTAAATGTATTCATCCAGTTTTATAGGATTATTATTCGTGTTATAGGTCATCATTTGTTTAACGGAAGGAACCCAAGCATTTGCCAGACTGTCAAATGTTTTGATTGTAATTACATCAGGGAAGCCTGCTACGTTTAATGTTTTTGTCATAAAAGTCATTGGGGCCCAATAACTATTTATAGCGTCATATTGATATTCTTTCCATGATAAATGAAAGGAATATGTTCCGGT
>JAPLDC010000113.1 GCA_026391935.1 Bacteroidota bacterium
TTGGATTAGCTTTTTGCATCTGGTGGATAATTCCGGCTTCAGTAGCAACAATAAACTCTTTAGAATCAGATCCTGTAGCATATTTCAAAATCCCTGTAGTACTTCCAATATAATCCGCAATTTCTAATAAATTACCTTCACATTCAGGGTGAGCCAATAATAAAGCATGCGGGTGTTGCGTCTTCAATTTTATTATTTTTTCTAAGGAGAAAATTTCATGCACCATACATGCACCATCCCAAAGAACCATATTCCTACCGCTTTTTTTATTAATATAAGCACCTAAATTTTTATCAGGTGCAAAAATAATTTTTTGATCTTTAGGCAAACTTTCAATAATCTGAACAGCATTCGTTGAAGTACAAACAATGTCTGTTAACGTTTTAAGATCTGCGGAACAATTGATATAAGAAATAACTAAATGATCCGGATATGCTTTTTTAAATTCTGCAAACTTATCGGCAGAACAAGAATCTGCTAATGAACAACCGGCATTTAAATCTGGTAATAAAACTTTTTTGTTTGGTGAAAGAATTTTTGCAGTTTCGGCCATGAAATGAACACCGGCAAAAACAATAATATCAGCATCCGTCTTAGCAGCTTCCTGAGATAAACCCAAACTATCGCCAATGTAATCGGCAATATCTTGAATGTCTGCATCTTGGTAGTAATGGGCAAGTATGATCGCATTTTTTTCTTTTTTGAGTTTATTTATTTCAGCGAACAAATCTAAAGAAAAATCAATCGGAATATCAAGAAAGCCTTTTGTTTTCAAATCATCACCCATAACAATAATATATCTTTTTATTTTAAATATTTAAAAATTTGTTGTTGTTGTTGGTCTGTTAGTTGAGTGTAAAAAAAAACATAAAAAGCGTTGCATTTATGAATACTAACAAAGAATCAACAGTAAATAAAAAGTTCTTAGAAGGTAACACATTGAACAGTAGATTAATTTTACTTTATTAACATGCTGTTAGTATACTTTTCACCTAATAACTTCTTTACAAAAATACGTTTATTTATGTTACGAAACTGTTGATTAATAGTGTTAAATTAAGGCTAAAAAAAGTTGAGCATTCAAAAATTAATGCAAAGGATATCTTCTTTTTATAAAGCAAGAAAAATCTTCTACACGTTTATAACAAAACCTTTTGTTTTCAACAGAAACAGTGTTGATAAAATAAAAACTAGAGGGCTAATTATCAGCACTTTATTTTTCAACTTTACAAACGTGTTCATAAGCCAAAAAAGCTGTTAATTACGATGCGTTAAAATTAAAAATATGTCCACAAGGTTTTTCTGTGATACAATTTAATACAAATATCAAATGAGTAAAATAGCAATTGGTTGCGATCATGCAGCGTTTCAGTTAAAAGAAAAACTTAAAGCCTACCTGTCATTGAAAGGGCATGAAATAATGGATTTTGGGTGTTATTCAGAAGAGCGTGCCGACTATCCGGATTACGGTCACGCTGTTGCAAAAGGGGTTGAGAGCAAAGAGTTTGATTTTGGCTTGTTGATGTGTGGCAGCGGAAACGGGATTAACATGACAGCAAACAAACATAGGGGTGTTCGATCCGCTCTTTGCTGGAACGCTGAAATAGCAATGCTTGCAAGACAACATAACGATGCCAATATTTTGACATTACCTGCAAGATTTATATCGGAAGAAGAGGCAAAGAAATGTGTTGATGTTTTTTATTCAACAACTTTTGAAGGAGGAAGACATGCAGACAGGGTTAAAAAAATTGCAGAAGGCTGTTGATCTGAGAGTTTTACATTTTGTTATAAAACAAATTGAAAAAAGGCCTTTAAAAGAATTATTCAAAGCATAAAAAATTATCTCCGAGAGCGGAATTGGTGTGTAAAAGAAATATGATCAAAAAAACGATTCTTTTATTGTTTTCCCCGATACTACTTTTTGCTCAACAAAAAGACACCATTGCAATTCGATATTCTAAAAATATTACTGTTGCCGATATGAGCAAAAATCTGCACGTGTTAGCTTCTGATGAATATGAAGGAAGAGAGACCGGGAAAAAGGGGCAGAAAATGGCTGCAGAATATATTTCCACTCAGTTTAAAAATGCAGGAATTCTACCTTATATAAACAACTCCTATTTTCAAGAATTTCCGTTAAACTTAATTATACCGCAGCCGGCTGAAATTTCCATTGGAGGGAAGCGATTTGAGGGCAATAAAGATTATTATAATTTTCCGGGTCAGTCGGAGCAAACCATTAACGAAAAGAACCTTTTGTTTTTGGGTTATGGTATTGAGGAGAAAAATTATAATGACTATAAAGGAGTTGATGTAAAAAACAAGATCGTGATGATATTGGCCGGGGAACCATTTTCAAAGGACTCTGTTTCGATCATTACCGGAAAAAAGACGGCATCACTTTGGAGCACTTACTATAAGGTAAAACTTGAAAAGGCTCGCGAAAGCGGAGTGTTAGCCTTGTTGATAGTTGTGAATGATGTTGCAAAAGACCTGGTAGACAACAAACACAGGGTAGAGTCGCCATCGATGAAATTGGATATTGGAAAAACCGAAATGCCAATAATATATATATCGAAAGACATGGCGAATTTTATTTTAAAAAAACAAACGGTTGATAAACTCAAAAATGAAATTTCAAAAAGCGGAAAACCGGTTGCAAAAAAAACCCTACAAAATATAGTAATCACCATTAAAAATTCGTCAAAAAAAATCAGTTCAGAAAACGTTTTAGGATATATTGAAGGCGGAGACCTGAAAGATGAATTGATAATTGTTACTGCGCATTATGATCATTTAGGTATTGACGGAAAAGTTGTGTTTAACGGTGCAGACGACGATGGGTCAGGGACGGTTGCCGTTATAAATCTTGCTGAAACATTCGCGAAAGCAAAAAAAGGTGGACATGGGCCAAGAAGAAGCATGTTGTTCATGACTGTTGCTGGTGAAGAAAAAGGGTTGTTGGGTTCGGCATATTACGCTGAACACCCTGTTTTTCCTTTAAAAAACACCGTATGTGATCTGAATATAGATATGATAGGTCGCATTGATGAGAAGCACGCAAACAATCCGAATTATATTTATTTAATTGGCGCCGATAAATTAAGTTCGCAATTAAATAGTATCAGCGAAGTGGCGAACAAAACCTATTCAAATTTAGAATTAGACTACACTTATAATGACGAAAAAGATAAAAATCGTTTTTATTATCGGTCAGACCATTATAACTTCGCAAAAAATGGCATTCCGGTGATCTTTTATTTTAACGGTGTTCACGTCGATTATCATAAAGAAACAGATGAAGTGGAAAAAATAAATTTTGAGAAAATGGAAAAAATTGCCCGACTGGTTTTTTTCACAGCCTGGGAATTAGCGAACAGGAACGAGAGGATAGTAGTGGATTCAAATAAAAAATAAAGTACACACAGCGATTTGCGAATGTGTAGACTTAAAAAATAAATATTATGCCGACAGCTGTAGAGTTATTTTTAGAAGCATCCGAAAAAAAATCGTTTGATAAAGAACACCGCAAAACGGTGCTGTTCAACATTTCTCAATACGACAAAAAAGTTATAGAAGGAAAACAACAGTTCTGTAATTTAGATTTGGCGAAGACGAGGGCAGCAGCGGCGAAGCAAAAATCGATTGAAAATCTCGATAAATATTTAATTGAATTTGAGGCAAATTTTATAAAGCGCGGAGGAAAAGTAATTTGGGCAGTTGATTCGGAAGAGGCAGTGAAAGAAGCCCTTCAGATAATGAAGAAAGCAAAAACAAAAACCGTTGTCAAAGCAAAGTCGATGGCCACGGAAGAAATTCATTTTAACGAATCACTGGAGGAGCAGGGAATAGAAAGCATAGAAACAGACCTTGGTGAATATATTGTGCAACTGCGAAAGGAGCCGCCCTACCATATTGTAACGCCGGCCATGCACCTTTCTAAAGAAGATGTTGCAAAGACCTTTCATGAACAAAAACAAACGCCACTTGACTGGACCCCCGAACAAATTACCAACTTCGTGCGACAGGAATTACGCTTGAAATACAGCAAAGCAGAGGTTGGGGTAAACGGAGGAAATTTTTTGATCGCGGATATTGGCGCTATTGCTGTGACTGAAAATGAGGGTAACGGTTTGATGTCGGCCGCTTTTCCAAAAATTCAAATTGCAATTGTTGGGATAGAAAAAATCATTCCATCCTTATCTGACTTGGATCTGTTTTGGCCGCTACTTTCTACATATGGCACAGGACAAGGCCTAACAGCTTATAACACTATTTACACCGGTCCGAAGCAACAAGGCGAAAAAGACGGTCCGGACGAAATGTATGTTATACTATTAGATAATGGCCGCACGAATGTGTTGGCGGAAACAGAGCAACGTAGAGCATTGTCTTGCATTCGTTGTGGCGCATGTTTAAATGCTTGTCCGGTTTACCAAACTGTTGGTGGACATTCTTATGGAACAACCTACAGCGGACCGATCGGTTCTATCATTACACCTCATTTTAAAGGAATGGAGGAGTTTAAGCATTTGAGTTTTGCTTCTACCTTGTGCGGTAAATGTACAGAAGTGTGCCCCGTTAAGATAGACATACACAGGCTTTTGCTGATAAACAGAAAACAATCTGTGGACAGTAAGCTTTCTACAAAAACAGAAAATTGGGTTTGGCACTTTTGGAAAAAGGCGATGCTGAAACGCAGTAAAATGGATAAAGGAGGAGCGAAGTTGAAAAACTTTATGCTGAAGCAATTTTTCAAAAAGCAATGGGGAGAAAGACGCGAATTGCCGCAGGTGACAAATAAATCGTTCAATCAAATTTGGAGAGAACGGAAGGGGATAAAGTAGTAAGTGAACAAGAAAATCGAAAGCGCAACATGATCAATTTTGTGTCAGAAGACATCGTTTTTAATCTAAAAAACAAAACTATTCTTAAGAAGTGGATTACTGCTACTATCGAAAAAAAGAAGCGCAAAACAGGCGACATCTCTTTTGTTTTTTGTTCAGACGCGTTTTTATTGGAGATGAATAAAGAATACCTGAACCACGATACCTATACTGATATCATTACGTTTGATTATTCAGAAGATATACCCTTCGACTCCGCCAAAGGTGACGATTCGAAAGGGTCAAAGAATAGAGGGAATATTAGTGGCGACATTTTCATCAGCATTGACATGGTAAAAGAGAATGCGAAAAAATTTTCTCCCTTCGACTCCGCTCAGGGTGACAAACAGCGGAAGAAAAACTTCAATTTTGAAGACGAATTGCACCGAGTTATCATTCACGGTGTTTTACATTTGTTGGGCTATAAGGATAAATCAAAGGTGGCTAAAGCAGAAATGACAAAACAGGAAGACCTTTGTTTAAAAGCGCTTCAGAAGATTTGATCAACGTAAAAAAAATATCTTTTAACAATTATTTGCTGCTGTTCATTTTGGCTATTGCAGGCGTTATACGCTTTTGGCATTTTCCTGATATGCAATTTATGCACGATGAATTAAGCGCAATTCTCCGCTCAAAAGCAGATAGCTTTTCAGAACTAATTTACAAGTCAAAAACAACAGACGTTCACCCTGTTGGCGTTGCAATTTTCGTTCACTACTGGACCTTTATTTTTGGTACAGGTACAATGATTGCAAAATTTCCTTTCATCATTTTCGGACTTATTTCCATTTATTATTCTTATAAAATTGCAGAGAACTGGTTCAATCCTACAGTTGCGATTTTAACGTGTACTTTTCTGGCAACCCTTCAGTTCCCAACTATGTATGGACAATTAGAGCGTCCTTATGCGTCCGGAATGTTGTTTTCGGTGCTGATGGTTTGGAATTGGACACAGTTTTTTTTCGGAGAAAAGAGCAAAATTAAATATGCTGTTGGCTTTATTGTGTTTGCATCGATGTGTACGTATAACCATTATTTCAGCTTGTTATTTGCAGGTTTGGTGGGTACAACAGGTCTTTTTTTTCTGAATAAAGAAAATGTAAAAATGTATTTACTAATGTGTCTTGTTGTGGTTTTACTTTTTATTCCGCACATTTCTATTTTACTTTTTCATTTATCAATTGGCAGTGAAGGAGAGGAAAGTTGGCTAGGAAAGCCTCAACCGGATTGGCTCTTAACTTTTCTTAAGTACCTGTTTCACTATTCAGCGATAGTTTATATAATGGTTGGATTAATTTTTTTTGCAGGTTTATATTTCCGGAGCAAGGAAAAAAAAGTCCTTGACAAATTCAGAATTATAGCATTGGTTTGGGCGTTGCTGGTTCCTTGTCTTGCTTATTTATATTCAATTACAAAAACACCTGTTTTACAATTTTCCACATTTACTTTTTCGTTGCCATTTTTGCTGATGTTTATTTTTTCGTTTTATGCAGACCTGAAAAAACCAATAAAAATAAGCTTTATAGCGGTAATTATTTTGATAAACACCTATACACTTTATGCAAATAGAAAACACGACACTCTTTTTTATAAACATCCATATGAAGAAATGGCGAGAATAAGTGAGCAGACAATTAATGAATTTGGAGAAAAAAACGTGACGATCGCGCTTTCTGCAATGGAGGGTTTTGTGGATTTTTATTTTGAAAAATATGGAAAACCATTCAGTTATTTGCGTATTGACAAGCCCAACACGCAAGTGTTTTTCAGTTATTTAGAAAATCAAAAAGCCGATTATTTTGTGGCGGGAAATTTACCTTTAGAGTTTTATCAACTTATAAAAGAGCGTTATCCGTATATTATTAAAAAGGAAGAGGGTTTTACCTACACTGTATATTGTTTTTCAAGAAATAAACCTGAAGTAGAATTACAAGATGGTGTCGTGTTTTCTGAAACGCAACAGGACGCTCATATTCCGGGGCACAAAAAGGGTTATTGGGAAGAGAATTATGCGATGCAGGAAGACCCAAGCAACCCGGGAGAAATAAGCATGGCACTCGACAGTTCAAAAGAATATAGCGCAGGTTTTTCTGCTAAATTAAGTGACATTATAAGGTCTAAGCACACAATTATAAATGTAAGTGCAAAAATAAAAACAGGAGAGCAAAACTTAAACCCAACACTTGTGTTATCGATTGACGATGGTGGAAAATCTTTGCTGTGGCGGGGTTCAGAATACCGGGATTATAAATTGAATGAAAACACATTTAACTCTGTTTATGTTTCCAATTTATTTTCAGGGATGGATCTTGAGAAACATCCGAATGCTACGATAAAAATTTACGTTTGGAATCGTGATAAAAAAGATGTTCTGGTCAACGATCTAAAGGTGGAAGCCGTTGAGAGCAACCCGCAGATCTATGGTCTTTATGAACCGATTGAGTAGTTTGCTCTTACGGATGCGAAAGCTTTTCGCAATAACGCGTTAAAACTACTTCTCTATAGCATCAACTCCAGGTAAACTTCCACTTTCGATATATTCCAGAAGTGCACCACCACCTGTGGAAACATAAGAAACATCATTTCCGAAATGGTATTTATTGATCGCGGCAACAGAATCTCCGCCGCCAATTAATGAGTAAGCACCTTTTTTTGTGGCCGCTACAATTGCTTCTGCCACAGCTTTTGTTCCGTGTTCAAAGTTTTCCATTTCAAAAACGCCCATCGGACCGTTCCATAAAACAGTTTTAGAGTTTGCAATTACTTCCGCATATATTTTTTCTGTTTCCGGTCCGATATCTAATCCCATCCAACCGCTTGGGATGTTTTTAATATCAACGGTTTGTTTGTTTGCATCGTTAGCAAATTTATCGGCAATAATTGTATCAACAGGAATATAAATATTCACGCCTTTTGCTTTTGCCTCCGACAATATTTTTAATGCAATGTCCAGTTTATCTTCTTCTACAAGTGAACTTCCCACATTGCCACCTTTTGCCTTCACAAATGTATAAGCCATACCTCCGCCTATGATCAGGTTGTTTATTTTATCAAGCAAGTTTTCAATTATTAATATTTTCCCCGAAACCTTTGCTCCGCCCATAATTGCGGTTAACGGTTTTTCTGAACTCGTCAACACTTTATTGATGCTGGCGAGCTCGTTTGCCATTACATAACCAAAAACTTTATCATTTGGAAAAAATTTCGCTACAATAGTTGTAGAGGCATGTGCGCGGTGTGCTGTACCAAATGCATCGTTTACATAAACATCTCCAAGTGAAGCTAGTTCTTGAGCAAACGATTCTGTTCCGGCAGTTTCCTGTTTGTGAAAACGAAGATTTTCTAATAACAATACATCTCCCGGCTTTAAGCTTTTAGCTGCATCTTTAGCAACAGTTCCGATGCAATCCGATGCAAAAGCAACCTTTTTACCAAGCGCTTTACTTAAATGATCCACAATGTGTTTTAAAGAATACTTATCTTCCTGAATATCTTTAGGCCGACCAAGGTGTGACATTAAAATAACCGCGCCTCCATCAGCTAATATTTTATTTATTGTTGGCAACGCAGCGCGAATTCGAGTGTCGTCTGTAATATTAAAATTTGCATCAAGCGGAACATTGAAGTCCACGCGTACCAATGCTTTTTTCCCCTGGAAATTATAGTTGTCAACCGTTTTCATTGTAGCGAGATTAGATTTTCTGCTGCAAAATTAGCATAACTCTCCAAAGGAAAAAATGATTTTAAAAGAAATGCGCGTGGTCGGCATACAAGTGCCTGCTGTATGAATTTTAGCGCGTGTGTTTTGATAAAAATGCTGTTTTTCATCAGAAAAGCAGCAGCTATTTTTTAGAGCAATAAAATTTCTTCAAAATTATTTTGTCATGTTAAAAAGTATTTAGATATTTGCCTAAATATATAAACATCTAATTAAAATGAATTTACTATTTAAAGCACTAGGAGATCCAACCAGAAGGCAGATCATCGACCTGCTCCGTAAGCGGGATATGAATGCCGGAGAAATAGCGGACTATTTTTCCATCAGCAAACCCAGCATTTCCCACCACCTGGATCTTTTAAAACAGGCAAATGTCGTGTTATCAATCAAGGAAGGACAGTTTATAACCTATTCATTGAACACCACCGTTTTTGATGAAATGGTAAAATGGGTGATTGATATTTCTGATAAACAAACGAAAAAAGCAAAATCAAAAAAATAAAAATCAAAAAAAATAAAGACAATGAAAAATTTAAAAAACGACTGGTTAATATGGACAATCATTTTAGTTCCATTTCTTTTTGTAGCCTATTTTTGGAAACAATTTCCTGAGCAAATTGCAACACATTTTGGTTTTGATGGAAAACCGGATGATTACAGCAGCAAGGTTACCGGACTGATCATGTGTCCTTCTATAAATATTTTATTTTATTTTTTATTCATTGTCCTTCCTAAGATCGATCCTAGAAAAAAGAGCTATGCTCTCTTTCCTGAAAAATATAAGATCATTCGTTTGGCAATCCATTCGTTTTTGTCTTTCATTTTGATGATAACCATTTTCTTTTCATTGGGTTATAAATTCAATTTGAATTTTATGGTTTTGTACGGAATTTTGGTTTTATTCTTAATTCTGGGAAACCTGATGGGTAATGTGAGGAACAACTTTTTCGTCGGAATCCGAACCCCATGGACACTTTCCAGCGAAGAGGTTTGGACAAAGACTCACCGGTTCACCGCAAAGCTTTGGGTTTTTTCAACAATTGCTGTTATGCTTATTTTGCCCTTTTTGCCACAACCGGAAATTGTTTTTGGTATTTACATTGCATTGATCACAATTGTTCCGATCGTATATTCCTATATTATTTTTAAAAAAAGCAACTAAGGAAATATTCGAGCAAAGAGTGATAAGGTCCCTAAATTCAATTATAATTTTAGACACAATCCACTGTTCAAAATTTATGATATAGCCGTTTTTTGCGTTAAATGATTTGTTATCTTTGAAAGCGTAAAAAAACAATGCTATTCAAAGAAATCATAGGTCAGCAAGCTGTAAAAGAAAGGCTTGTTCGCTCTTTTAAGGAGGGGCGAATAAGTCATGCCCAGCTGTTTCTTGGTCCTGAAGGATCCGGTAGCTTGCCGATGGCAATGGCTTACGCCCAATATATTTCTTGTAAAAATAAAACGGAAGAGGACTCTTGCGGTCAATGTTCTTCTTGCGTGAAATATAATAAATTGATTCACCCGGATCTACACTTTGTTTATCCTGTGGCGCTTTCCAAAGATGTGAAAACAAGTACAGATGTGGCGGTAAATTGGCGGGAAGCCTTTTTAGATAATCCGTACATCACGCTGTTTAATTGGTTTGAATTGCTATCTGCAGAAAACAAACAAGCGGTGATAGGTGTTGAAGAAAGTGGAGAGATACTTCGAAAATTAAGCCTCACCACCTACGAGGCGGAGTATAAAATAATGATCATTTGGCAGGCCGAAAAAATGAATCCTGCTGCAGCAAATAAACTTTTAAAGATCCTGGAAGAACCACCAGACAAGACCTTGTTTTTGCTAGTTTGCGAAAACGAAGATCAGTTATTGCGGACAATTGTTTCAAGAACGCAACTGATAAAGATCAACAAGATCTCCGATACCGATCTGTCGGATGCGCTTGTATCCCACCATGGCCAAACGGTTGATGCTGCAGAAAAAATAGCACATTTGGCAGACGGGAGTTATGCCGAAGCGCTTTTGTTGATGAGCGAAAATGAAAATGCCGGTCAAAATTTAGCGAGCTTTCAAAAGCTAATGCGGGCGAGCTTGAAATTTGACCCAAAGGCGGTGATGTCTTGGATTGAGGATGTTAGCTCTGCCGGGAGAGAACGCCAAAAGAATTTTTTAAATTATGCTTTACACATTATGCGCGAGAGCGCTATTTTGAATTACGGTGATTCAGGTTTGATTAAACTTAGTGCGGATGAATTAGAATTTGTAAAAAAATTCTCTCCGTTTATTCACGGAAACAATATTGAACGTTTTATTGAAGAATTAAACAAGGCTCATTTTCATATGGAGCGGAATGCGAGTGCAAAAATATTATTTATGGACTTGGCTTTTAAATTCAATGAATTATTGAATGTGGCAAAGCCGGAATTAGTTAATAGTTAAATATAAAAGTTTTGATATGTGTTAAACATTTCAAATCAATTAATCGAGATAAAAAATGGGTTGTAGTGGATGTTCAACGGGTAGAGGTTGTAGTACAGAAAGTACAGGGTTACCGGGAGGTTGTAAGAATAACGGATCCTGTGGTGCCGGAGGATGCAATAAATTAAATGTTTTTGATTGGCTTGCCAATATGGAGCTTCCGACCGGACAGCCCATTTGTGATATTGTTGAAATACGATTTAAAAATAGCAGAAAAGGGTTTTATAGAAATGTGAATAATCTTCAGCTAAATGTTGGTGACGTTGTAGCTGTTGAAGCGACAGGCGGACACGATATCGGTGTCATTTCAATTTCCGGAGAGTTGGTGCGTTTGCAAATGAAAAAGCGCAACATAAAAGCCGATTCAGAAGAAATAAAAAAAGTGTATCGTAAAGCAAAACAGGGCGACATTGAAAAGTGGCAGGAAGCACAAGGTCTTGAGCAGGCAACCATGTATCGCGCTAGAACGTGTGCCGTGAAACTGAATTTGCAAATGAAGATCAGTGATGTGGAATACCAAGGTGA
>JAPLDC010000171.1 GCA_026391935.1 Bacteroidota bacterium
TTTTCTCTCAACTTATTAAATACCAAATCATCTTTCCCTCTCACTTGCCCGATAAAATTAATCTTCCCACCTATGCTTAAAACAAATGTATTCATCAGTTTCTCATCTACTAGCAATGTTTTGTAATGTTTCATTGTTGCCTTTTCAATCCCATTTATTTTTACATCATTCAAAACAGCACGGATATTTCGAATATACCTCCTATCAACATTCGTTTTTTGATTCACTTTAATTCCTGTTACACTTTGTTGGCGAAACTTACTTTGAAGTCGAAACTTCTTTTTATTAATTATAAATTTATTATCCACAATTAATTTCTTGATTTCCGCAATCACCTCTTCTGAGAATTTCACATCTGAAGAAAAAGTTAAATCATCCGCATATCGAGTGTATGTTAATTGGTACTGATTCGCCAAAGCATTTAATTCATCATCCAAACCAAGACAAATCAAATTTGAAACTACTGGGGAAGTTGCAGCACCCATAGGCAATCTAGATTTCCAACAACAAATCAAGGCTATGCAGGTTGCCAGGTCTTCAGAAAAATTAAACCTACTGGATTGAAAGAAATTCCTGACCTGTGTTGCTCTAATCGAATGGAAAAAGTCTTTTAAATCAATGTTTAAAACATAATTCTTACCAAGATGATTATTAGCATTGGTAATTATCGTGTGCTTTTGCGGCTCATCCTTTACTGCTTGAATAAAACCATAAGCACTATTTGGTTTTACTTTATAATAAACCGCTTGCAAATAGGAATTCAAACGTTTCTGGATAAACATTAAATTTTGATTCGGAGCTTCAATTAACCTCTCTCCGCCTTTTGCTTTAGGAATTGAGAACTCACGGTAACTAGCATTTTCAATTACTCTTTTAAAACTATTAAATTCAAAAAGTAATAAATGAGCCAAATCAAAACTGTTTTTCAAGCATTGAAAATGAACAGTTTTTGAATTAATATTATAAATTGTTGCTTTCTTCTTCATGTTAGTGAAAATGGGAAGAATCGTTTTGATTATCTAAAAATGGTTTCTGTTTATCCGGAGTTTTTCTTTTCGAAAAAATACGGATAAACAAAGGTCCTATTATCACATTGTGACATCGGTTGCAGGTACACAACCTAAAGCCTAGGCTCGCTCATAATCTTTTTCAAACGATTCTTCCCAATATTTTTAAAATGGATGATCTTCATCTATGTCGTTCATTTTTGAACCTTGTACTACTTTATCTATTGTTTGCTTGAATTCGTCTTTACGAATCTCTTTGAAATATTCCGCTCCGTAATGAGGCACCTTCTTATACGATGAATTAAGATCTTTATAAGTTGAACACTGACCAACAAAATTCAATTTTACTGAACCAATGGCCCCATCCCTGTCTTTCGCTATAATAATTTCTGCGATTCCTTCAGTTGACATTCCATTTTCATCTTCGGTAATATTATAATATTCTGGACGATGTATAAATAAAACTTTGTCTGCATCCTGTTCAATAGAACCAGATTCGCGCAAATCCGATAGTTGAGGTCTTTTATCTCCACCTCTAGTTTCAACTGCTCTGCTTAATTGAGAGTTAACAACTACAACTATATTATACTTCCTAGCTAAGGCCTTCAATTCTCTGCAAACTTTTGCAACATCTGCTTCGCGATTATTATCTCTTCTGCTCTTCACTTTAATCATTTGTAAATAATCTACTAAAACAACCTCTACTTTCTTTTCCTTAACTAAATAATCAACTTGCGCAATAATATCATCTATTGAAAAGCAATTGTCTTCTATCATTACGTTAGCTTCACCAATGGCTTTTGT
>JAPLDC010000350.1 GCA_026391935.1 Bacteroidota bacterium
ATATCCGAATCCTGGATCTTATGATGTAACATTAACTGTTACCACTGCATTAGGCTGTACCTCTTCAATTACTAATGTTAATTATATTGATGTATTCCCTGCACCTACCGCAGCATTCAGCTATTCGCCAACAACTGTTACTCAAACGGCTCCTTTGGTTTCTTTTACAGACATGTCTAGTGGGGCAGGTACTTGGAATTGGACATTTGAATATCCTTCGATAATATATACTGATACGTTACAAAACCCTACATTCTCATTCAATGATACAGGAAGTTATACCGTTCAGTTAGTCGTTTCAAATAGTTATGGTTGTTATGATACAACTTATAATATTGTTGATGTATTACCTGAATATACACTTTATGCTCCAAATGCATTTACTCCAAACAATCACGATGGAATAAATGATACGTTTATGCCACAAGGTGTAGGAATTGATCCTAACAATTTTGAAATGATCATTTTTGACCGCTGGGGTAATGCCATCTACAAAACTGACGATATAAATAAAGGTTGGGATGGAAAAGCAAATGGTGGAGATAAGATTGCACAAATAGATGTTTATGTTTGGAAAATAATCACCAAGAATTACAAAGGTGACGAAAAACAATACATTGGTCATGTAACGATAGTAAAATAAAAAAATAAAAAGAGGAGCCATTGGGCTCCTCTTTTTATTTTCACAAACACCCAATAATAAAATACCTTTAGAGCCTTTCAACAAGTTTTTCCGAAAAAGCGGGGTCTCTCCCCCTATAATATTTTCAACAGATGCAACTTTTTACTACTAAAAAGCATCACTTTTTTAAGTGAAAGTAAAAATTCAAGTTTTATTACTTTTCGTATGATAATTAATTTTTTTTTATCATTTTAGCCATACTGATTAATGCATAAAATTTAAGTTCTCTCAATGATTTTTTTTTAATCCTCTAAAGAAATGACCTCTCTCCAAAAACCCCTAACCGTAGCATTAATTTGCTCTTTATGTTTTTTGAACATAAATATTCTCAGTGCTCAAATGGTTGGTGCCAATGCATATATCAAGGGAACCAGTGTAGAAATTGGTCTTGACGGAGCTGGCGGATTTGAAGGAGCTCCAACTCTCGTATCACCTCCAATTGCAGGAATGCACTTTCGATCTGGCAATAACTTCTTTGGATTTGTATCTAACCCTCAAGTAAATGCATGGGCAACTTTTGATGGCGATTTTTTCACTCCTGGAACTCCCGAAAATGGCTGGGGTGTTGAAGTTGGAAGTGCCACAGGTATTGTTGCAGGAAACAATTGTAACTATTTAAATCAAATACCGGGATCTCTCACTTCCTGGACTCACACCTTCAACTGCTACAGTGCTGACTGGGAAGGGAATCTGACATCAGGAACAGATCTACATTTTAAAATAAATTATTTTTTACAACAAACTGATCTTTTCTATACTACCACCGTTTCTATAAAAAATAATACTGCAGCTACCATTCCGGAATTATATTATTATCGAAATCTTGACCCAGATAACAACCAACCTATCAGTACAGATTTTACAACTCAAAACACTATTGTTGCTCAACCATTTAGTGGCGCTTGTAATACTGCGCACGTAAAAGCTACTTCAAGTGTCCCCGCTTCACAACCTATGTCCTATTTCGGCTTAGCCGCAACAGGTGCAAATTGGAGGGCATTTTATGGAGGGTTTTCAAACAGAGATGGTTCGAATATGTGGACAGGCACAGGATTCACACAAACTGTAGGTTCTACCCTTTTTGTTGATGGCGCAATAGGCCTAGCCTATAAGATCACAAATTTGGCCCCCGGTGCGACTGAAACATTCAAATTTGTCTGTATC
>JAPLDC010000395.1 GCA_026391935.1 Bacteroidota bacterium
TCTTTAAAGTTTTTAATTTTTTTTATTTCTATTTCCGTTTCCGGATATTTTTTCTTTTTTTGAGTTAAGGTGTGGGCGTCTGCCAATTAATATAAACAACATCCCCATGTGCCAATTAATTTTGTTGCAAACCTCCCAACACCTGCTCTTGATTTATTTGAAACACTATTTGAATGAACTTCTGAACAATATTACGCTACAAAAAGGCACAAGTAAACCCATAATGAGTAAATGGCAGGTTCACTTATTTAACGGTAGGTATTAAAATTTAAGCGGTGTGGTTATAAATGGGAAAGTTTTTCGAGGAAATCTGTTTTATTACGTCTGGATACTTCAACTTGTGAATTGTCGCTCAGTACAACATATCCGCCTTCTCCCTTTATGTATTTTTTTACGTGTTCCAGATTGATCAAATGGGAGCGATGTATACGAAAAAAATTATCCTCGGCAAACATCTGTTCATATTCACCTAATGTGCGTGAGGCAATGATCTTTTTTCCGTTTGTAAGGATAAAAAAAGTATAATTTCCATCCGAATCGCAGCGGATAATATCAGAAAGATTGATAAAGATCAAGCCATCGCCATCAGGAATACCGACTTTCTTAAGTTTATTTTCGGGTCTTACGTTCGATAATAATGTTTTGAATTGTTTATCAAGCGTGCTTTTTTGTCCCGCACGTTCTTCGAAACGCTTAACAGCAATTACGAGTTCTTCAGGATCGATAGGTTTTAAGATATAATCGACAGCACTGAATTTGATCGCTTTTATTGCGTAATGATCATAGGCAGTAGTGAAAATAATATTGAAATTTATGTTCTTGAATTTTTCGAGCAGGTCGAAAGCATTTCCATTCGGCATTTCTATATCTAAAAATACCAGATCAGGTTCTTTGTTGGTAATTGCTTCGAAAGCACTTAACATTGAATCTACCTTAGCAACAACTTCTATTTGTTTGCAATTTTTCTCCAACATTTTAGATAATGATTCGCGTGCGCCTAATTCATCATCTACTATTATTGCTTTTATCATATGCTTCTAAATATGAATTTTGTTTACTAAAGTTTACAAATACTAATATACAAATTAATATTTTAAAATTTGTTAATTCTCTTTTTCATCAAGTGGAATGACTAGTAGTACTTTTGTCCCAGAGGCTTTGCCATCTTCGAAAAGATCAATAATTTCAGCATAAATAGTGCTCTTTAAACTGGAATTCAAAATATCCAATCGGTCCTTGGTGATACTCATTCCCATCGATTTATGTTGTTGGACTCTGTTCTTTTTGAATTCCATTGAACTTTCCCTTCCAATACCGTTGTCTTCAATGGTACATAAAATAGTATCGTTTTGTTTATTTAATGTAATCGTGATCTTTCCATTTCCTTGTTTTGGTAAGAGGCCATGTAAAATTGCATTTTCTACATATGGTTGTATAAGCATGGACGGAATGCGGTCATAGGCCTGATCGATTTGAGGATCGACAATAATATGGTATTCAAACTTTTTGTCGAAACGCATCACTTCTAATTCGAGATACAGATCCAGTGCATTTATTTCTTCTGCAACAGCAATCACTTGTTGTTTCGAATTATCCATGATCCTTCGCATTAGTTTGGCAAATTTTGACAAATATTTTAATGCTGCATCTGTATCATTATTTGAGATATAATGTTGTATAGAGCTTAAAGTGTTAAAGATAAAGTGTGGATTCATCTGAGCGCGTAATGCTTGTGACTCGATGTTGGCAATTTTTTTATTGAGTTCGGTTTTACTTTTTTCACGATCTTTTATTCTCATGATGCGAATTCTGATTGAGAAAATCAGCGCCAGAATAAAAAATGAACTTGTGGAAATTGTGAATGCCCAGGTTTTCCAAAATGGCCGATCGATAGTGAATGTAAAGGACACAGGTGTTTTATTCCATACTCCTTCATTATTAGAACTGATCACATTAAACGTATATGTACCCGGAGGTAAATTTGAAAAGGTGCTGAACCTGTCTTTAGTTGGCGGCGACCGATTATTTTCGAAGCCTTCTAAAAAGTGCGAATATTTTACTTTTGATGGGTTCGTCAGACAAATTCCGGAATACTTAAATGTGATATTGTTGTTATCATAAGACAAATGAACATAATTAGTAAGTGCTGTGTCCTTATAAAAAAGGCTGAAGTTGGTAATGCTTATTTTCGATTCAAAAGTATTATCAATATATTCATGTGGATCATATTTTATTAATCCATTTACAGTACCAAACCAAATAGAGCCATCCTTATCAACGAAGGCCCCGTTTCCATTACATTCGACTCCCGAAAATCCATCTTGTTTTCCAAATTGAATGATTTTTTTTATTCCGTTCTTTTTGTACTCTTCAATATTTAATTTGTTTAATCCTTGGTTGGTACCCACCCAAATATCTTTTTGAGAAATCCCAAATGCCAATGAGTAAACCAGATCGGAACTCATACCATCATTTTCATTAAAATTAATTGGTTTTTTATCCAATTGATTTGGATCGATCATCCATAATCCATCCAAGGCTCCGAAATATAAATTACCTTCTTTATCGATAAGAGATGCCAAATATGAATCGTTTGTCAGTCCTAATTGTTTGCTGCACTCTACAAATATTTTTCCTTCTTGTTTGAATAATCCTCCTAAATAAGTTCCGACCCATAACCTTCCTGTTTTATCTTCTACAAATGTCCAGGCATCACATTTTTCGGATAATCCCTTTAAAGAATAGGAGCTGAATTTTTCTCCATTATATTTATATATTTTCTTACTACTTCCTAGCCAAATATTATTTTTGGAATCTTTATATATACAATTGATAGGATCTTTCCACACGGAGGATGTATCATTTTTTTTGCTGAATACTTTTTCGTTATAGATCGTCAGTCCTTTATCTGTGCCCAGCCAAAGGATCCCGGGACTATACTCGAAGATCATATTTACACCATTTGCATCCAGCCCCTTTTCTTTATCGAACTGCAAAAATTCTCCATTGTCATATTTAAACAAACCTCCACCTTGTGAACCAGCCCATAAATTATTTTTGGAATCACGTATGACAGCAAAAATAAAATTATTTGTTAGTCCGTCATGGATGCCAAAACTTAAAAATGGATTTCCTCTGTATTTAAATAATCCTGAGTAAGTACCGATCCATAAATTGCGTTCAAAATCTTCGTATAAACAACCAACCAAATTACTGTTCTGATCTCTTTTTATAGAATATTTTATAAATTTTCCATCAACAAATTTTTGCAGACCTTTTCCAGAGCCGATCCAAATTGTGTTTTTGTAATCGCATAAAATAGAAGTTATATTGTTATCTGCCAATCCTTCGTTTTCAGAATAGCAAGTAAATGTGTTATTTGCTAGTGTACAGATACCGTTTGATGTAGCAATCCAGATCTTATTTTCTTTATCCTGGGTTATGCCGTTTATGTTGTTTGAGGAAAGTCCATTTGCGATGTTGTAATTGGTGAATTTTTTTCCATCGAAAATACTTAATCCTGCTGTTGTTCCTATCCAAATGTTTGCATCCTTATCCTGAAAAATACATTTAACGATGTTCCCGGCTAATCCGTTTTTTACAGAAAAATTAATAAATGTTCCTTCTGTTAATTTGCTGACTCCATATTCTGTTCCAAACCAGATATTACCGTTTGAATCTTTTAGTGAGCAAGAAATAGTATTATTGATCAGTCCGTTTTTTGTGGTGTAACTGGTAAATGTTTTACCGTTAAATTTGTTTATACCGCTAACAGTTCCTATCCATAAATTTCCTTGGTTGTCATCACAAATAGTTGTTACAAAATGGTTGAGTAATCCGTCTTTTGTGGCGTAGTTGGTAAAAGAGATACCGTCGAATTTACTTAATCCTCCATAACCGCCACTCCATAAATTTCCTTTATTATCTTGAAAGATCGTGGAGACATTAACAAATGGCAGTCCGTCATCAACTGAGTAATTTTGAAAAAACACAGATTGTGCTGCACAATTTAGTGTGAGCAAAATGGATGAGAAGAGAAGAATACGTTTTGCTTTCATAATTTGATAAGCAAATAATTATTTATTTCAACTATAAAATTGATCTCTTACTTTTTCAAAAGAGAATCCCATCCTTGTGCAGTAAGCATTATGGAGGTGCCTGCTTTTGAAATTAAATTTACGCCATCTTTACTATTGGTCATGTGACCGATGACTGTGATATCGGGGTTTGCCTTTACTTTTGGAAAATCTGATTGGTCAATTGTAAAAAGTAGTTCATAGTCTTCGCCGCCATTTAACGCACAAATGGTAGGATCCATATTAAATTCGCGCGCCATATTGTATGTTGAAGGATCGATGGGGATCTTTTCTTCAAACAAATTGCATCCTACATTTGACTGTGAACTGATATGTAAAATTTCGGAAGCCAAGCCATCGGAAATATCGATCATGGAAGTAGGTTTCACTTCCAGTTTTTTCAATAGAACAGGAATATCTTTTCTTGCTTCAGGTTTCAATTGGCGTTCCAGGATATAGTCGTTGCCGCCGAGATCCGGTTGCACGCCCGGTGATTCCATGAAAATTTGTTTTTCACGTTCTAGTAATTGTAGTCCGACATAGGCAGCTCCAAGATCACCGGTTACACAAAGTAAGTCGCCTTCTTTTGCGCCATTTCTGAAAACAAGTTCGTCCGGGTCGGCTTCGCCAATTGCTGTAATGCTTATCACGAGTCCGGATTTTGAAGTGGTTGTGTCACCACCGACAATATCCACATTGTGTTTTTTGCAAGCCATCCCGATACCTTCGTAAAGCTCTTCCATTGCTTCAACAGAGAAACGGTTGGAGATCGCTAAAGAGATTGTGATCTGCTTCGGTGTTGCATTCATCGCATAAATATCCGATAAGTTGACCGATACAGATTTGAATCCTAAATGTTTAAGGGGAACATAGGCAAGATCGAAGTGTACGCCTTCAACAAGCATATCGGTGGAAATAACGGTTTGTTTTCCTTTATAATCAATAACGGCAGCATCGTCACCGACTCCTTTTATAGTGCTTTCGTTTTTTATTTCAATAAATTGTGTAAGGTGTTTTATTAACCCAAATTCACCCAAACTGCTGAGTTCGGTGCGGTCTGTATTTTCCAGCATATCATTATTATTATTATTAAGTAAAAGTAAGGCTTATCTGTGAATGCAACAAACCTTAATTTGGATTCATTGTATTTTTTTGAGATGTCTTTTTTTTAGTTAATTTTAGGTTATTATTACAACGACAAGATTATGGCTAAAAAAGAAAAACAAACTGTCATTCAAGCAAAGGGTCCGGTAAAAAGGACGAGTTCAAAAGCTGACCTGTTCGATAAATTGAATACATGGTTTGAGAAAAATGATAAAATAATATTTTATGTTTTTTTGTTTCTGTCGACTTTGTTTTCCTATTTATTATTTGA
>JAPLDC010000461.1 GCA_026391935.1 Bacteroidota bacterium
ACGGGATGTACTACCTTCCTTTGAAGCAAGGCGTTGGTGATATGGCCGAAAAGGGAAATACAATAAAAATTAATTACAAAGGATACTTTTTAAATGGAAAGCAGTTCGAATCTACTTACGATAGAGGTCAACCGTTGGAATACATTGTTGGAACCCAAGGACAGTTAATTTCGGGGTTAGAATATGCAATAAGTTTAATGAATGAGGGGTCGAAAACAAAATTTATTATACCTTCGCACCTTGCTTATGGAGAGGAAGGTTCTTCAACCGGAATTATCCCTCCTTATACAAGTGTTATTTACGAAATAGAATTACTTAATTTAACCAAAAAATAATAATTTAAAATGAAAATTTCTTTCTCAAAAGCAATGTTAACAATAGCTGCAGGTGTTGTTGTAACTTTCTCAGCATGTAAAAATTCTCCTTATCCCGGTTACGATTTGGATGAAAGCAATGGAATGTATTCAAAGTTTTATACTCAAAATAAAACCGGAGTTAAACCTGTTGAAGGGGATGTTGTTCGTATCTCATTGGTTGTAAAAACTGCTACAGATTCTGTTTTAACAGATTCTAAAGATCCAAAATTTAATCGTTCTGGATCAACTTATTTTGAATTCCCATTAATGAAACCGGAATTTAAAGGAAGCTTAGAGGAAGCATTAACAAAAATGTTTGTTGGAGATAGTGCAAGTTTCTTGATTAGTGTTGATTCAATGTATAAATCAAAAGAGGTTCCTCCATTCTTGAAAAAAGGAACTGTATTGAAATTTGAAGTTGGATTGCAAAAGATAACTCCTAAAGCTGAGGCTGATGCTATCCGAAATAAAAAGATGGAAGAACAAAAGGCGATGATGGAAATGCGAAAAAATGAAGAGCCTAAAATTTTAGCGAAATATTTAGCGGATAATAAGATCAATGCTAAAGCAACTGCCACAGGACTTTATTATATCGAAACAAAAAAAGGAAATGGTAAAAAACCAAAAGTAGGGGAACTTGTAACTGTGAATTATACTGGACGTTTGTTGGATGGAACTATTTTTGACACAAGTGATGAAAAAGTTGCAAAAGCATCAAATCTTTTTGACGAACGAAACCCATATAAACCATACCAATTTCCATTAGGACAAAACAAAGTGATTCCAGGTTGGGAAGAAGGCCTTATGTTGATGAGTGTTGGTTCAAAAGGACAATTGATCGTTCCTTCTTCTCTTGCTTATGGAGCACAAGGTGGCGGACCTATTCCTCCATTTTCACCATTAGTGTTTGATGTTGAGCTAATGGATGTTAGTACAGCACCCCCTGTTAGCGGACCTAAGGTAATTCAAGGACAAAAAGTAAACTAATTAATAGGTTTTCAGGAAAAATATAACGCGAATCTTACATTAGTCAACTATAGAGATTAGGCTGAATGCTAATAAAAACGTTTGTTTTAGAATGCGATATAAATAACAATTTTACATCATGAAAAAAATAATAACGATCATTTTGGCTATCACTACTATAGCAGTTAGTGCGCAAGAAAAAACAAAAAGTCAAAAAGTTAAAAAACCAAAAACAGTGAAAACAGCATCAGGATTAGAATATACAATTACTGAAAAAGGAAACGGTAAAACACCACAAAATGGTGATAAAATTAAAGTTCATTATACCGGAAAACTCACAAATGACACAGTTTTTGATTCATCGGTTGGTAGAGGTCAACCTTTCGAATTTAAATTAGGAGCTGGGCAGGTGATCAAAGGATGGGACGAAGCCTTTTTATTATTACAAGTTGGTGATAAGGCAACAATTAAGTTCGGACCTGAATTGGGATATGGTGCGAATGCAAATGGCAAAATCCCAGCAAATTCAACACTTATTTTTGATGTGGAATTAATCGATGTTACTGAAGGGACTCGTCCATTTGATGTCAAAGGAAAAGATACCATCAAAACTCCAAGCGGATTAAAATACATTATTGTTAAAGAAAATAAGACCGGAGAACAAGCTGTTGTTGGTACAATTGCAGAATTTCATTATACCGGCTATTTGACAGATGGTAAAATGTTTGATTCTTCTGTTGATCGAGGACAACCACTTTCAATTAAAGTAGGACAAAAACAATTGTTTCCAGGATGGGATGAAGGAATTGCTTTACTTAGGAAAGGTGAGAAAGCTAGATTGATCATTCCTTCTGCATTGGCATTAGGAGCAGCAGGACATCCGCCCATCATTCCTGCAAATGCAGATTTGATTATGGATATCGACATGCTGAATGTGAAAGTTTTGGTTGCACCTGTTTTATTTGATATTAAAGGGTTAGAGGCAAAAACAACACCTTCCGGATTGAAATACTATGAAGTAAAAAAGTCAGGGTCTTCTGTAAAAGCTGAGGCGGGAACAACTGTAAAAGTCCACTACTCAGGTTATTTAGCAGATGGTAAAATGTTTGATTCTTCAGTTGAACGTGGGGAGCCAATCGAATTTCCTTTAGGACAAAAGAGAGTAATACCAGGTTGGGAAGAAGGAATTGCATTGATGAGTGTTGGAGATAAATTCCGTTTAGTAATTCCTTACAACTTGGCTTATGGCGAACAAGGTCGTC
>JAPLDC010000249.1:0-3119 GCA_026391935.1 Bacteroidota bacterium
ATTGTTATTGCGGAGCAATTGGCAGTATTATTTTTGAGGGATACACTGCATTTCTATAAACATGAATCTTTGTTCCAATAGGAGTAACGGCTTTATAATGATCTTTATCCCCAAGGCTAATCGCGATTCTTATATAATGCCCTTTTTTGAACACGAATGATGTTGGTAGCAAATCAAATTCAATTTTTGTAATTTCGTTTTTTTTCAGAGGGGAAGAATAACTTTTCCTATAAGTGTACTGAGGCACGACATCTTTATAACCAAGACTACCCAAACTATTTCTATGAATTGCTCTAAAGAGTCCTTCGGTGATGTAATGCACTTCTCCGTTTTCATCTATATCTTCCAGATAAACAAAAAAACCTGCATCTGTAGTATCAGCATCAATGAATAATGTAATCAAAGGATGTCCGGTAACTTCTAGATTCTGTTCTAATTTTTTGGAAGTATAACACAATAATCTTTTATCTCTTTCCGCACGGGAATCATACATTTTTGGAGATGTTAATCTAAAAAGCATAGACTCTGATCGCGTATTGTTTCCTGTTCCAGCTAAGCTGTCGGCTATATATGTATCATACCCTATCGATTGAACTTGCTGCTGTGTTGCTAATTCATTACTTGGACAAAAATAAAACGATTGTTGCTTTATATCTGCAGGAGGCCATTCTGTCGCTGTTTTCCATTTATCCTCTCCCATAGTAAAATAGCGGACCGGAGCTTCCTGATCCAAACCATTCGCTTTCTTCTTCAAATGAAAATCAAAAAACTTCATGATTTCCCCCATCCTGTCAAATGTGCTTTTTTCTTGAACGTAAGGACTGCAATTATATATACCACCATGATCCCAAGGACCAATAATTAATTTATTTTGATTCCCTTTTAAGTTATTAAATAATCGTGCTGACCCTAATGCAAATGAACCGTCAAACCAACCAGTATATAGACATACCGGAACATTTGCAGAATTTATATTGTCAATAAAAGTATGTAAACTGATTTCGTCTATCGACTGAAGGCTGCCATCAGGTGCAGGATCATCTCTGTAATTAACAGCTTGTGTTTGTGCATACATATTGCAATTTTTTTTATGATCGGCAAGCGCAGCCTTTAATAGTTCTTTACCGTTTTTTTGTACAGGTGTTACTCCTTTAATAACTCTGCTTTCAGGCATATTTGGAACAATAAATACATCGTTATCCAAAAGCGTACAAAAAGACCCATACGTTTTTAAAAAGTACTCGTTATAAATACCTCCCGGAGAAACCATTTCATCATAAAAATCGAATCCTGTATACAAAGACATTACAGCCTTTACATTCGGATGTTTTTTGGCTAAAAGAAATTCAGCGGTCATACCCGTATACGAAGCACCTATAAGTCCAATAGTACTATCCGACCAATCTTGTTTTACAATCCAATCGGCTATTTCATAACCATCTTGACTCTGTTCCTGTGAAAATGGATTTTTTTGATTTCCAAATGAAGCACCCGTTCCTCTAACATCAATATTGACGACAGCATATCGATTCAAAACCCCTGCTTTTACAATTTTAGAATATAAATCAATGAATCTGCTACTGAACATATTTGCAGGCCAGCGAAGATCCATAGAGCGCCAGTATCTTGTTTGATGTAATATTGTAGGTAATCTTTCACCCTTTTTTAAATCGCTGGGCAAATTAAGACTCACAGCAATCTTAACACCATCTCTCATCGTTAAATAGAAAGAAGTCGTTTTGATTTCATTGTCTTTACCTACAGAACGATAATTATAATGAGTCGAGTCAGTTCCAGATGTATTAGAGTGGGGCTTATTTCCAACACTTTCTGAAGTGAGTATGATTAAACTTAATAACGTTAAGAAAATAAAATAATATTTTTTTGATTTCAATTTTTAATATATAAAACAAGAGTGTACAAGTTTAATGATAAAACGTGAAATATGGATTATTTGTAAAATAGTTTTTATTATCAGCTTTATAGCTCCAAAAATTGTTTATACCAATATCCTGATTGTTTGATAATACGTTCTTGCGTCATAAAATTTGTATGAACTAACCCAAACCTTGGATAAAAACCTTCTGCCCACTCAAAATTATCAAGTAACGTCCAAACAAAATAGCCATCGACTTTTACCCCATCAACTTTTGCTCTCAAGACTTCTCTAATATGAGTTTTTAAATAATTTGTTCTTTGTTCATCATCTATATTTCCGTCAAAAAGAGTGTCATGAAATGCTGCTCCGTTTTCTGTAACTATAATTTTTTTAATTTGAGGATAGGCATTATATTTTTTTAATATTTGATACATGGCATCAGGATAAACTTCCCAATTCATCAATGTGACTGGGACTTTTCTTTTATTTGCTTTAATTAATTTTGCGTTGAGCAATGGAACAAAATACGAATGAGTAACAATTTCGCGGGTGTAATTTTGCAGTCCTATAAAATCAAAATCATATGGTAATAGCTTCTCATCATCCGGTTGAAAATAGTTATAGATCCTGTCTAATAATTTCAAGTCGGCGGTAGGATATCCTAAACCTAAAGCGGGTTCAATAAATAAACGATTGATTAATGCATCAACCTTTATTGTTGCTATTCTATCTTTTTCTGAATTCGTATTCGGCTCCAAATGAGAACAGGAAAAAGTTGTTCCAATTTGTACATTAGGATGAATACTTTTTAATATTCTTGCACCTTGAGACTGGCTAAGTGTAGCATGATGACCAGCCGGAATAAAATTCCGTAATCCTTTTCTGCCAGGAGCATGTACACCCAGAAAATATCCAGCCCCGGTAAAAACCATTGGTTCATTCAATATCATCCAATAATTTACACGATCACCAAATTTTTTAGCGCACAGTTCTACATAATCAGAAAACCAGTTTACCACTTCTCGATTTGCCCAGCCACCCTTATTCTCAAGTTCCTGAGGCAAATCCCAATGGTACAATGTTACCCAAGGCTCAATGCCTAACTCAAGTGAATAATCAATTAAACGATTATAATAATCAATTCCTTTTTGATTTACTAGACCGGTTCCGTTTGGCAAAATACGCGACCATGAGAGGGAAAAACGAAAATTTGGAATGTTCAAAGATTTGATTAATTGCA
>JAPLDC010000249.1:3150-4883 GCA_026391935.1 Bacteroidota bacterium
CGATTGTAAAAGTCGCAAGCCTGATTTCCATTATGCTTCACAACAATGTTGTTACGTTGATTTGAAAATGTATCCCATATGGAAAGCCCTTTACCATCAATATTGTGAGCCCCTTCAATTTGATATGCAGCAGTTGAAATACCCCATTTGAAGTTCTCGCCAAATTCGTTTTTATTGACCATTTAGAAATTCAAAAAAGATTATGCTAATGACAATTCCTTCCACCCTTTTTCACGGACAGCAATTTTATTTTTGATAAAATCAGCGATGATATTGTTTATGATCTGTTCGGTGACATCCGGATAATCAACAGGAATAATTTTCCCGTATTCAATCCAATCTTTAATGATTGGAAGATGTTTTTCCTTTAAACTTTTAATTACAGGAACCCCCATTGCTTTAAGTGCTGCCGCGTTACACTGTTGCTCATATTGCCCCTTCATTGGTATCACTAATAGCTTCTTTTTAAGAAATAAGGCTTCTGCAGGAGTTTCAAAACCAGCACCGCATAATACACCTGTGCAGGAGGCAAGGCTTTTTATAAATGCTTCATTATTGATAGGCTGAATCGTAATATTGTTGTGCTTCACAACTTTTTTATTATGCTTACTAAATACATCCCATTGAATATTTTTAAACTTCCCTAAATTTCTCAGTAACCTGATATCATCATAAGCTGGCAAATAAACAGTGTAATGACGATTATTTATTGGTTTTAAATTCCTAATCTCTTGTCTAATAACAGGCGTAAAAATATTTTTATCGAATTTTAAAAAATGAAAACCATATTGTTCTGTAGAAGGAGCATAATGCTTCAACACTGTTTTACCTAAAGTATCTTTCTTTTTTGGTTTTGGTGCATTTTTAGAAAGCACAGCGCTTTGATGACTTAAGGCAATACATTGCAATCCCTTTTGCTTGCATGCCCATGCAGTAATGGGTTCAAAATCATTAATAACTAAATCATACTCCTGTATAGGGATTTTTTCAATGTCCTTAAGTAGTTCACGTGTATCCATTTTTAAATAGGTGTTCAAAAGGTCTATTCCACCTTTTTTACCGAATACAAAACTTAAGCCTTTTAAACGATACTTAACTGGAAAAGGCAAGCTTACATCCGCTTGAATGCCACTGATTAAAATGTCGACCTCGGCCTTTTTTTTCAATATGGGAACAATGTCTCTTGCGCGACTTAAATGCCCATTTCCTGTGCCTTGTATGGCGTATAATATTTTCATAAATAAATCTTTTAAACATTTTTCAATAAATTAAATTCTTCAACCAGATTTTCAAACAATTGTTCTCTATTAAATGTTGAATGATTATTTTTCGTAAGATCGACTGCTTGTGCCAGAACATCTTCTTGATATTTATAAATACTCCATTTTTCATCATTGTATTCAAGCGCTGTAAGGTTTTCAATCCAATCACCGGAATTCAAATAGGTTATTGCCCCCTTTTCATTTTTCATTTCTCGAATTTCAGGTTGATGAATATGGCCACAAACAACAAAATCATAATTATTTGAAATCCCTATGTCGGCAGCGGTTTGCTCAAATGCATTAACAAATTTCACAGCACTTTTCACTCCATTTTTTATTTTTTTTGATAGTGAAATCTTTCCTTTCCCTAATTTTTGAGAAAAATAATTTACTGCACGGTTTATCAATATCAGTATATCATATCCCAAAGCACCTAATTTTGCAAGCCATCTGGCATGCTTCATTGTTACA
>JAPLDC010000318.1 GCA_026391935.1 Bacteroidota bacterium
TAAAAACAAAATTAATAAATAGAGCGTATTTTAAGACTCGTTTTTTGTGGTTTTATCAACAATTATGTGTGGATGTAATATTAAATAATTATCTAAAGGTTTGATATTACTAAGTATTTTTGTTACGATGAAAACTAAACGACCTTTAATATTAGTTACCAATGATGATGGTATTACAGCACCAGGTATTGCTGCATTGATTGATGTTGTTAAAACACTTGGTGATGTTGTTATCGTAGCACCCGATAAACCTCAGTCAGGCATGGGGCATGCCATTACCATTAATTCAACTCTTCGGATAGAAAAAGTGAATTTTTATGGTGTATTGGCTGAATATAGTTGTAGTGGCACACCTGTTGATTGTGTGAAAATCGCTATCAATAAGATACTAAAACGCAAACCTGACCTGGTAGTTTCCGGTATCAACCATGGATCAAACATGTCTATAAATGTGATCTATTCCGGAACTATGTCTGCAGCTGTTGAAGGAGCTATTGAAAGTGTTCCTTCAATTGGCTTTTCTTTGTTAAATGAATCGATTGATGCCGATTTTTCTGCCGCAAAAAAAATGGTAAAAACAATTGCCTCTCAGGTATTAAAAAACGGATTGCCTCTTGGCGTTTGTTTGAATGTGAATATTCCGAAAGCAAAGACAGATGAGATAAAAGGAATTAAGGTTTGCCGTCAGGCAAAAGCAAATTGGGTGGAAGAACTAGATGAGCGTAAAGACCCGTCGGGAAAGCCTTATTTTTGGCTGACAGGCAAATTTGAAAACTATGATAAAGGAAAAAAAGATACTGATGTTTGGGCGCTAGAAAATTATTATGTCTCTATTGTTCCTACTCAGTTTGATATGACTGCTCATGATTCAATAAAAGTTATTAATAAGTGGAAATTTTAATTTTTAAATATGAAGAATTTTGATTGGGATAAAACATGGATAGGATTGATGCTTGGAATAGCTACTCCGATAATCATTTATGCAATTTATTATCTGCTGGTTTATGATACAGGTATAAAAAAAATGAATGTGAGTTTATGCATTGCAACTAATTTAATTCCATTTTATTTTTATCAAAAGCTAGAAAAATACAAAGGATTAAAAGGTGTTTTAATTTCCACATTTATATGGGCAGCTGTAGTTGTCTATTTTACTTTTTTTACAAATCACCTACGCATCGGTTAAATGAAATATTATATCATAGCAGGAGAAGCTTCAGGAGATTTACATGCATCCAACCTAATGCGATCCTTAAAAGTTTTGGATACCAATGCTCAATTCCGATGTTGGGGTGGTGACTTAATGAAAGCTCAAGGAGCAGAGTTGGTGAAACACTACCGAGATCTTGCATTTATGGGTTTTACGGAAGTGCTTATAAATATCCGGACGATTTTTAAGAATATAGATCTTTGTAAAAAAGATATTCTTGAAAACAATCCTGATGTCTTAATATTGGTTGATTATCCGGGATTTAATTTACGTATTGCAGAATTTGCAAAAGCGAATGGAATAAAAGTATTCTACTATATTTCTCCACAAGTTTGGGCTTGGAAACAATCCCGAGTTCATAAGATCAAAAAAGTTGTGGACAAGATGTTTGTTATCCTTCCATTCGAAAAAGAATTTTATCAGCGATTTGATTTTACAGTTGATTTTGTGGGACATCCATTGTTGGATGCTGTTGCAAATTATTCGGAAGAATCTGTTTCTCTGAATATTCAGATTACTAAACCCATTATTGCTTTGTTACCTGGAAGTAGGA
>JAPLDC010000300.1 GCA_026391935.1 Bacteroidota bacterium
TGTTTGTTCTGGAACGGCTTTAAATCTAAGCACAGCAGCAGTTGTAGGTGCAACATATTCCTGGACAGGTCCGAATAGTTTTTCATCTGCATTACAAAATCCAACGATAGCAAGTGCAACTTTATTAGCATCCGGTACATATACATTAACTACTACGGTGAGTGCTTGTGCAAGTGCTATTGGTACAACTTTGGTTGTTATAAATCCAACACCTATAGCACCGACAGCAGGAAGCAACGGTCCTATCTGTGACGGAAGCACTTTAAATTTGACCGCAAGTTTGATAGCAGGAGCAACCTATTCTTGGACAGGTCCGAATAGTTTTAGTTCCGCATTACAAAATCCATCAATTGTTGGAGCAACAGTATTGGCATCCGGAACGTATAGCGTAACAGCTACAGTTGGTGGTTGTACAGGTCCAGCAGGAACAATTGTTGTTGTTGTAAATCCAATTCCTGCAGCACCAACAGCAGGCAGTAATTCCCCTGTATGCTCAGGAGCAACAATAAACCTCACATCAAATACAGTTGCAGGCGCAACGTATTCCTGGACAGGTCCACCGGCGTTTGTATCTGCCTTAGAAGATCCAACGCGCCCGGCTTCCACATTAGCGATGGCAGGAACTTATTCATTAACAGTAACAGTAGCAGGTTGTACAAGTGCAATAAGTACAACAACAGTTGTTGTGAATCCAACACCTGTAGCATTATTAATTTCAAGTAATACTCCTGTATGTGCAGGATCATCAATAGATCTTTTTGCAAATACAGTTGCGGGCGGAACGTATTCCTGGACAGGCCCAAGCGCGTTTATTTCTTTATTGGAAGATCCAAGTATAGCAGCAGCAACAGCAGCAATGGCAGGAACCTATTCAGTAACAGTAACTGTTTTAGGTTGTACAAGTCCGAATGCAACAACAGTTGTAGTAGTGAATCCGATCCCTGCAACACCAACAGCCGGAAGTAATTCTCCAATTTGCGTTGGAGCCACATTAAATTTAACAACTCCGGTTGTAGCAGGAGCAACTTATTCCTGGACTGGTCCGAATTCATTTTCATCGGCATTACAAAATCCTACAATTCCAGGAGTAACGGTATTAGAGGCTGGAACATATTCTGTTACAACGACAGTACTTGGATGTACAAGTGCGATTGGAACGGTAACAGTTATCGTTAATTTACCACCTGCAACTCCTATTGCGGGAAGTAATACTCCTGTGTGTGTAGGGTATCCATTAAATTTAACATCAACATTAATTGTTGGAGCAACTTACTCTTGGACAGGTCCGAATGCATTTACATCAACATTACAAAATCCAACAATTGCAAGTACTACATTATTAGCTGCAGGAACGTATACTGTAGTAGCAAATAATGGATGTGCAAGTGCTCCGGCAACAACAGTAGTCGTTGTAAACCCAACACCTGTGGCACCAACAGCAGGAAGTAACTCTGCAATATGTGATGGTTCAACATTAAATTTAACATCGAATACAATCGCAGGTGCGACCTATGCATGGACTGGTCCAAATGTATTTTCTTCTGCATTAGAAGATCCATCAATAATAGGAGCAACTTCAATTACAGCTGGAACATATAGTGTTACTGCTACAGTAGGTGGTTGTACAAGTCTTGCAGGAACAACTTTAGTTGTTGTAAATCAACCCGCTATTTCAACTGTCGGCTCCAATCAAACAGTTTGTGCGAATAATACTTTAGTAAATATTTCAGGAACTGTAACAGGTGGAAGTTCAACAGGAATTTGGACAACAAGTGGAACAGGAATGTTTTTACCATCAGCAACAAGTTTAGCTGCAACATACACACCATCAAATGCTGATACCACATCAGGAAGTGTTACGTTAACATTAACGTCAACATTGAATGGTGCATGTGCTTCTTCACTATCTTCTCTTATTGTCACAATTACAAATGCTCCGACAGCAAATGCAGGTCCTAACCAAAGTGTGTGTGCAAATAATTCAAATGTTGTTTTGAACGGACAAATAACAACTGCAAGTGGAGGTGTTTGGACAACATCAGGAACAGGAACATTTAGTCCAAATAATACAACATTAAATGCAACCTATATTCCGAGTGCTGCCGATACTACTATAGGAACTATAACATTAGCATTAACATCAACAGGGAATGGAACTTGTTTATCAGTTTCTGATACGATGATTGTAACAATAACAAATGCTCCATCTGCTATTGCAGGTCCCGATCAATTTGTTTGTTTGTCCAGTCCGAATTCAATTTTATCAGGAACGATAATTGGTGGTGCAGGAACAGGAATTTGGACAACATCAGGAACAGGAACTTTTTCTCCGAGTGCAATTTCATTGAATCCAACGTACATTCCTAGTACTGCAGATACCGCAGCAGGTAGTGTATTGATCATATTAACTACGACAGCAAATGGTGGTTGCTCTGCCGTTTCAGATTCATTGACAATTACATATACTATTATCCCTACTGTTAATGCAGGAACAGATCAAACAGTTTGTGCCAACAATTCAGCTGTTCTGTTAAGTGGATCCGTGATCGGAACTTCTAATACAGGTATCTGGTCATCATCAGGAACCGGAATATTTACGCCAAGCAATACAACCTTAAATGCAACATATAATCCGAGTGCTGCAGACACAGCGTCAGGTTCTGTTACTCTTACATTAAGTTCTACAGGTTCTTGTTCTATAGTTACTGATGTAATGGTGGTTACAATTACAACAGGACCATCAGTAAATGCAGGTCTTGATGTGAATGTATGTTCAAATAATCCGGATGCTACTTTAAGTGCAACGATTAATGGTGCTACAACAACGGGTATTTGGTCAACAACCGGAACAGGTGCGATAGTGCCATCAACGACAAGTTTAAATATTGTTTATTCTCCTTCTCTGTTAGATATCGCAAATGGTTTTGTAGATATGATAATTACATCAACAGGAAATGGAACTTGTAATCCGGTTTCTGATACAGTAAAAATAATAATAACACCGCCACCTGCTGCTTTTGCAGGTAATGATACTTCCATGTGTGCGAATACAACATTGCAATTATCAGGTGTGATAACAGGAGGAGTGGGTACAGGTATCTGGACAACATCCGGCTCCGGAACATTCTCTCCACTTGCATCTACATTAAATGCAACATATATTCCAAGCAATGCTGACACTTTGAGTGGAACAGTTACATTGACATTAACATCTACAAACAATGGCGGATGTGTTGCCGTGAGTGATGATGTTGTGATAACAATTACAGATGCTCCAACGGCAAATGCAGGTATCGATCAAACAATTTGTTCTAATAATTCATTGGTTGCATTGAATGGTAGTGTTACACAGGCAACAGGCGGAATATGGACATCCACCGGAACCGGTACATTTGACCTTGCAACAAATTTAAATGCGAATTATACTCCTTCCGCGGCTGATATCGCAAATGGTGCAGTAACATTGGCGCTTACAACAACCGGAATAGGAAATTGTAGTGCTGCAATAGATTCTGTTCTCATTAATTTTTCACCTTCACCGATAGTGAATGCAAATGCAGATCAATTTATTTGTACCGGAACAATGACTGGTAGCTTGAATGGAAGTGTGAGTGGAGGTACTACAACCGGACAATGGACCACATTAGGTTCGGGTACATTTAGTTTGGATATAGATATGAATGCCATTTATACTTTAAGTAATGCAGATACCACTGCAGGCTTTGTATTCTTAATTCTTACTTCAACAAATAATGGAAATTGTATCGCAGTTGCTGATACAATGAAAATCACCATTACAACAATTCCAACTTCTTTTTCAGGAGCTGATCAGATACTGTGTTCAAACAATGCAAATGTTGTATTGAATGGAATAATTTCCGGAGGCTCCGGTTTAGGTCAATGGACAACCTTTAACGGAACAGGTACATTCACACCTTCTGATACAACTTTAAATGCAACATACAATTCAAGTGCTGCCGATACAGCTCAAGGTTTTGTTTCGTTGGTGTTAACGCCTATCAATTCATGTTTGGATATTCCTGATACAATGGTTGTGACATTTACTACTGCTCCATATATATTTGCAGGAAGCGATCAATCAATATGTAATGGAGGAAATATTAGTTTAAGTGCATCCATGAATAGTGTGCCTTCCGGAATGCTTTGGACAACAACCGGTACCGGAACATTCACACCAAATGATTCTACATTAACTGTTACCTATATTCCTTCTGTTGCTGATGCTGCTTTAGATACGGTTTATTTCTATGCATCTACAACAGGCAATGGTACCTGTTTTTCTGATATTGATACTGTAATGGTATTGCTTGGAAATACTCCAGTAGCTAATTTTACTACTTCAGGAAATTGCAGCGGACAGGCTGTCTCATTCACTGATGTATCAACAATTTCTGCAGGTGCAGTTAGTGGTTGGACATGGGATTTTGGAGATAGTAATACTTCTGTATTGCAGAATCCGACAAACATATATACAACCGCCGGAACTTATACTGTCACGTTTGTTGCTTCTTCGGGTGCAGGTTGCTTTGATTCGATCGTTCAAACTATTGTTATCAATCCATTGCCAACAGCAGCGTTTAGTTATATTTCAAATTGTTCTTCCGACAGTGTCTTGTTTACTGATAATTCAACAATTCCTTCCGGATCTATCGCTCAATGGAATTGGGATTTTGGAGATCTTACTTCATCCATTTTGCAAGATCCGATCCACGTATATGGTATGATAGATACTTTTTCTGTCACACTGAATATTATTTCTGATTCCGGATGTGTCGCCTCGATCACTCAGAATGTTATTGTGGCTCCTCGCCCGACAGCGAACTTTGGATATCTGATTAATTGTGCAACAGGTATGGTCGTGTTCACGGATTCATCAACTGTAAGTAATGATAGTATCATATCTTATAATTGGGATCTTGGAAACGGAACCACTTCAATACTTCAAAATCCTTTGGCTGTAAGCTATACACCGGGCACCTATATTATTCAGTTGCAGGTGACAACTCTTGGAGGTTGTACAGATATGGATTCAGCTACTATCGTAATAACAAATCCTCCAATAGCAGATTATCTGCCACAAGGCGGACAATATCTAATCGGACAAACTATAAACTTTACCGACCAAAGTCAATACGCTTCATCCTATTTTTGGACCTTTGGAAATAATAATGATACCTCAATTGTTCAGAATCCAAGTTATTCTTATGGACAAAATGGTTCCTACATCGTTACGCTTATTGCTTCAAACGGAAGCGGATGCTCCGATACAGCGGCTTATCAGTTTGATATTATCGGAAGTCCTATCATTGTTCCATCGGCTTTTTCTCCTAATGGTGACGGATTGAATGATGCATTCAGTATCAAAGGCGGACCATTCAACTCATATGAATTAAGGGTATTCAACGAGTGGGGAGAACAAATATTTATTAGTACAGATCAAAGTGATGGATGGGATGGAACATTTAAAAAGAAAGATCAACCGGCAGGCACATATGTATATATTTTTAATGGTGTAAGTTATACCAATGAAGAAATTAAATTGCAAGGAGAAATTGCCATAACACGCTAAGGCCATGAAAAAATTGCTCATTTATATTTTACTTTTTTGCGGATATTCATTATCGGCTCAGGATTTTCATATTTCGCAATATGATGTTTTAACATTGTATAATAATCCCGCTTTGACCGGTGTTTTTCATGATGAGCAGCAGGTGGATTATAAATATTATTTGACACATCGGTCGCAATGGAAGTCTATAGGGATAAAACCATTTAAGACTTATTCTTTGGCGTATGATATGAAATATAAACGTTTCGGAATTGGTGCTTTACTGTTAAATAACCGTTCCGGTTTAGGGAATTTTAATACCTTGAATTTTTTAGTTTCAGGTTCCTATTTCATTATCAAAGATCCGAATTCACCGCATGTGCTCACAACAGGAATACAAATTGGATTATTAAACAAGTCGTTCGATCCGCAACAATATTTGTATGAGAGTCAATATAATGCTTCTACAGGAATGTTGGATGAAGGCATTGTAAGTGGCGAATCCTATGCGCATACAAGTATATTGAAATTTGATGCCAATCTGGGAATATATTATTCTTACAATGAAAAGGAAAAAAAATATCACCCTTTTGTCGGCTTTTCTATTTATCACATCACAAAACCAAATGAATCATTTACTTCTACTAAAAGTAAAATGCCAATGCGTTTTAATTTTAATCCCGGATGTGAATTTATTGTAAGTGATAAAGTAAAATTAATTCCCAGCATTTTGTATATGAATCAGGCGAAAGCCTCTGAGTTTAATATTGGAGCATTAGGTACTTACCGTATCAAGGAAAAGAATGATATCATTTATGGAATTAATTACCGTTGGAAAGATGCTTTGATAATTCATGCCGGATTCAGGAAGGATAATATTCTTTTCAGAATGAGTTATGATGTGAATACATCTTATTTATATGCTTATACTGGTAACAGAGGCGCATTCGAATTATCATTAGTGGTAAGTGGTAAGAAAGGTGAAAATCCTTTTAAATCTATTAAGTCTTTCTAGATTATAGAGTTATTTATATTTTTCAAACACAAAGCCCTGAAGCGTATTAACGATTCAGGGCTTTGTCTGTGTATGCCTTTTGTTTACTATTTCCAAATGTGTTTAATAATTTTATATTCTACTTTTTTAATATCGGTAACAATATACTGGATGCATTATTTGCATCATGATAAATCTTGATCGTAGATTTAATAAAATCTTTTTCATCACAATGATATATATCCAGAAACTGTTGCGGGTTTCTGTCTACTAATGGAAACCAGCTGCTTTGTATCTGTATCATAATTTTATGTCCTTTCTGAAATGTATGTGCTACATCAGGCAATTCAAAATTCACTTCTGTTATTTTTTCCGGAATAAAAGGCTCTGGATTCTTGCCAATTGAATCTTCGGGAGTAAAACTGTTCCTGAATTTCCCTCTTAACACTTCTCCCCGGACTAACATTTGATAACCACCCATTGGATATTTGTCATCTGCATTATATTTAAAGTCATCGGGAAAGACATCAATAACTTTCACTACAAAATCAGCATCAGTTGTGGATATACTAACTAATAAATTCGCTATCACCGGACCGGCAAGTGTTAAATCAGTGGTAAGTGTTTCTGTAGAATAAACTAATACATCCGGTCTGCGTGCAGCAAAACGTTGGTCATCACTCATGTATTCTCGCGTGCGATTGATGTGCACGTCTTCGGTATAAGGAACAGGCTTGGAAGGGTCACTTATATATTCCGAAAAACTATTTGTGGCAGCTGATTTTGTAAATGAAAGTTTCCCATTTTCATTTAAATAAATTGGTTTTGTCTCAACATTTTTTGGAGGCCATTCTGTAAAGGTGGTCCACTTATTTTCTCCTGTTATAAAAATGTTTGCTTCCGCGACCGTATTTGGATTGCCTTCACCCTTTAAATAATAATTGAAGAAAGGCATTTCAATATTTTTATAATAGTAATCTGAAACCCCTTTTCCAAACTCCACATTCCCCAATCGACTTCCATCTGATTTCGCCCAGCCACCATGAAACCATGGTCCCATGGTTATCT
>JAPLDC010000381.1 GCA_026391935.1 Bacteroidota bacterium
ACAAAATTTCAATAAACTACTCTCAACAAATATTACAAATAATATTATGGGTTATAATAGTTGCAGAAATTATCTCTCTCCTATGCAAATGGGATATTATCATATGAGAGCTAACACTGGAGTTACAACCAAATACCTCACTTTTTGCGATTATGATCCCTTGAATACAGTAATTGTGCAAACTTCGCAAACGTGGGATAGATCCAGAGTTATCGGTGGTGATTTGATAATTAATCCTGGAGTTACATTAACTGTGCATTGTACTGTTTCCTTACCTGAGGGAGGCAAGGTAATTGTTAAACGAGGTGCGAAGCTAATTATTGATCAGGGCATCTTTACTAATATTTGTGGTCAAAGATGGAAAGGAATTCAAGTTTTAGGCAATCCTTCGTTAGCTCAGTCAAACACAACTTTGAATGGACAAGGGCAAGTCATAATACAAAATGGTGGTTCTGTCGAAAAAGCAGAAGTTGCAGTTGCCGCAACGTGGATTGATCCAATATCTGGCCAGCCTGATTTCAATTGGGATGGTGGAATTATTCGTGCACAAAATGCTTTTTTCAGAAATGATATTACTGGAATTCAACTTTGGTCTTATCATAGCCCAACAACATCAACATTGAATTATAGCTATATAAAGAATTGTACTTTTGAAACAAATTCAGCTTGGCCTAATACTAGTATATATCCAAAATATTTTGTCGATTTATATGATGTAGATTATACACAAATTATCGGTTGCACTTTCAAAAATTTAATCCCAAATAGTTTTCCTGTTGGTAATAGAGGCGAAGGAATTTTCAGTGTTGATGCAAGATTTAGAGTTGGAAATTACTGTGCCAATCCGCCATCATGCACTTCAGTTTTTTCAAGCACATTTACTAATCTCAGTTATGGAGTTGATGCGTCAGCGTCAATGCCATTATTAACTTGTACTGTTGATGAGGCGGCATTTAATAGTTGTGAAAAAGGCATTTCAATTCGCGGATTGGATTACTCTACGATAACCAGAAATACATTTAACATTACTCCAGGTACGTCGACTTTACCTCACTTTGGTATTTACACTGAAAATTGTACTGGTTATCAAATTGACGGAAATATTTGTATTGGATCAGGTAGCCCTGCATATGATATTGGTGTTGGTATTCGTGATTCTTATGATATGTCCAATATCGTTTATAACAACTCATTTACGAATCTATATGTTGGAGAAGAAGCATTAGGGGATAATGATGGCTACACTTCTTCCGATGGACTTAGATTTAATTGTAATGATAATTTGAACAACCAATATGACATTTTTGTTACGAACCCTACATTACAAAACAATTTGTCGACTGACATTGGAAAAATCCAAGGACAACTTGATCTTATTTCTCCTTCTGCACAACAGTTGGTTAGAAATACTTACTCTGCTCCGTGTGTCGCATCAAATGAAAACCAGTTCCGAATGGATAAATTGAGTCCACAAGGTGCAACACATTACAATGATCTTAATTCATATACAAAACCTCAATGTAAGGATAATCGAGTATTGACTTATAACACAACTTACACCTTTAATAAACCATTGGATTGTCCAACCAGTTTTGGAAATAATCCGAGTCTCTCATCTCTCCAATTGCAATTGGCTACTTACACAACACAAATCAGTTCTCAAAAAGCTCTAATCGATGGTAATAATACTCAGGGTTTATTGAACAGTATTTCTAGCGGTAATCCTGGGCAAATTAAAAATACACTTCTGGCAGTCGGCCCTTATTTATCTGATCAGGTATTGTTGGCTACCATCGCGAAAAATCTGCCTCCAGGAATTCTAAAAGAAATTATTATTCCAAATTCTCCGGTAACTGATACTGTAAAACAAGCACTTAATGCACTGAACATTCCTTCTGGAATCAAAAATCAAATCAATGCCGCTCAAACTGGTATTTCTGAACGAGGGAAACTTGAAATTCATATTGATCAGCTGCAATTTGAACGCGATATTCTACTCAGTTCTGAAATTCGTTTGATTTTGAATGATACAACATTTGTTGATCCAATTAATAAGGTCATTTCAATTATCAAGCAAGAAAATATACCTGACCAAAAATGTAAACTTGCATCAGCTTACATAGTGGTCAAGGATTATCCAAAAGCAGACTCCACTCTTAATGTAATTCAGGCTCAGCAATCTAATACACTTGATAATTTTTGCCAATTAAATCGAATTTTAATTGATCTTCGACAATCAATTCAAGGTTGTTTAGCATTACATACCGATTCTACGAAGACCGCTGCATTAGTTCAAATAGCATCTCAAGTTGATAAGGATGGTTGTTCAAATGCACAGGCACTGTTGATGAAAGCATTCTCTTATTTTTATCCTGAGGATGTTGTTTTCCCGGACGAAAATCAGAGCTTTCGGTTAGCAGCACCAGACTCATCACAGCAGAATATTGTTGTAAGTGATTTCAAGGCTTATCCAAATCCAGCAAATGACAAACTGAATATAGATTATGTAATTCCTAACGGAAAGGCATCTGCTGTCCTAACTATTTATGATCTTACAGGAAAAATTCTTTTCCAACAACAACTCACACTTGATCGAAATTCAGTTCAAGTTGAAATGAGTATGTTATCTGAGGGTTTGTATTTATGGAGAATAGAATCAGAGGGAGAAGAACTGCATAGCGATAAATTTTCTATCATTCACTAACATGAAGATTCACCTTTTAATTATCTGTTTTATTTTTTTTATTCCAAGTGTCGGTCATAATCAATCGTGGTTACAGAGAGCAGATTTGCCTTTTACTATTCAGAATAGTGAAGGAACGTCCTTTGCTATTGGAGATAAAGTCTATGTTGTATGCGGAGTTGTAAACAATAATTATTCTAATTTCTGTTGGGAATTTAATACAACTTCAAATACGTGGACACAGAAAACAAGTCTTCCCGTTTGCCCAAGACGATGGCCTTGTTCATTTGCTGTTGGAGGAAATGGATACTTATTTGGGGGATATGACACTTGTTCTGGCTCCCAAAATGATTTGTGGAAATATGACCCGATTAATGATTCATGGCTCCAGAAAGCATCACTCCCTGACTCAGTAAGATCGGGTGCAATTGCATGGTCTATAAATGGAAAGGGATACATTCTATGTGGGGCGCAATCATATGGTGTCACATTGAATGATTGCTGGCAATATGATCCTATTCTCGATTCTTGGATACAGAAGAGTTCTATGCCATGTACAGGTCGTGTATTTGGAACTGGATTTTCCATAGGTTCCAAAGGATTTGCAGGATTAGGTACAGATTATTCCCAATACCTCAAAGACTGGTGGGAATATGATTCTAATTCTGATACTTGGGCAATAAAAGATTCTCTTCCGAGCGGAGCTATGGATATTTCCTCTTTCGCAATTGATAGTTTTGGATACGTTGGGCCTGGAGATTATCCATCCGTATTGGGAAGTACATTTTTTCAATTTGATCAAATTTCCGGACATTGGTTACAACTTGCAAATTTCCCTGGGTCTCAGTACACGAGTTGCTATTCTGTTTCTTGTAATGGAAAGGGCTATGTCATTTCTGGAAATAGCTTTACATCTTGTTTAAAATCAACTTGGGAATTTACACCACTAGTTGGTATTGAGGAATATTCGGAGAATTTATGTTCTGTTTTTCCAAATCCATCAAACGATGCTGTGAATGTTTTACTTAATCCAAATATCATTTCACAAGGTTCTTTCTTCATAATAGAAATATGCGATGTGACAGGGAAAGTTGTTCGTAAGGAAAATAAAATGAAGTTTAATGGCTCAATTAACATTGAAAAAGAAAGCATGCCATCTGGAATTTATTTTTTCTCGATTAGTAATACTGAAAAAGTTTTGGGGCGGGGAAAAATTGTTTTTGAATAATTGAAGCCATAGACTTTTATTTTAAAACCAATTTTGACACTTGACTTCGTTTTAAGGGTTCTTAAAGTTGTAAAGCAAAATCAGGATTAGAATCAAAGGGTGTATAGTTCAAGTCAGGATTATTGATTATTGTTGTAAAGTAAAACTCAGGATTAACCACGAAGAGTGTATAGTTTTATTAGGACGGGACAACAATCATTGCTTATTTTACGCCTATTAACCAGAATCTTTACTACTATTCCCGAATTCCTTACTGCTATTCCCGAATTCTTTACGACTACTTCAGAATCCTTTACCGCTATTCCAGAATCCTTTACTGCTATCTGACTTTTGCATCAAATAATAGAGCGATTCTTAGTGAATTGCAAGCATAAAAGGTGAAATTCTAACTCTTCTGACCACAATCTAATAGCAACAGAAAAAAATCTGGATGTTCTCAACTCGATTTGAGCCAATGCAAATTGCATTCAAACTGTTCTTGATGCGATTTGAACCTAGCGAATTAAATTTTGTTCCTCCTACTGAAAAAATAAGCATCTGAAGAAAAGAAATGCCAATCAAAAAAAATCAAATTCTTCCTGTTTCCATTAACTGTTCTGCAATTCCATGCATTTGCCACCAATCATTTTTAGAAAAAGTAGAAGACGAAGTAACAACAGGAATATTGAAATCCCCAATTTCCTCTTCTTTCAAATTCCAGTTTCCTTTTTGGTGGAATAGCTCTGTTCCTCGAAGTAACATCAGTGGATATGCCTTTACCGAGGTACAACCTTTCTTTTGGACGTATTCGATGCTTCTTTGAAAGCTGTCAAGAGTTTGTCCTGGCAAACCATAAATTAAGCTTACCTCGTAGGAAATGTTTCGATCTTTTATTTCTTCAAACACTTCATCAATTATTTGGTTTTTATTCTGCCTATTGATATTTGTTGCTTCGGAAATATTGGAAGTTTGCAATCCAAACTCAAGGTGATAATTACCATTAGAACACAATTCTAAAAATTGTTTACCAGTTTCACCTTTGATGAGTTCAAATCGGGTTTGCAATGTGAATTTTGAAGTCGCGTTTACTCTGTTTATTTCTCTCATCACCTCAATGTGCTCTTTTCCAGTATTGAAAATTGGATCAAGAATATTTATTCGTTTTACTCTGCGCTCCGTCAGAAAAGAAATTTCTTGAAACACTTTTTCCAAAGGATGTTTGTGCATTTTGTTCTTTGTCAAATCTCGATGGGCACAAAATGAACACCTATATGGACAACCTCTTTTGGTTTCCAATCTTACCATTTGAGAATCATAAGCAACTTCGATTTCGTTATTCAGATAGCTGGAAGGCAATTCAGTAAAATCTACTGGTGCATTTAGAAATACAGGAAACTCAGTTGAATTGAGTGAATAAAGTTGCTTGAATGATTGTTCTGCATATCCTGTAATGAAAACCTGACAATCGGGATATTTTGCAGGAAGTTTCCTTGTGTCGCTATATGAAATCTGATATCCTCCAAGAACAATTTTATTCCGATAGCCAAGATTTCGTAAGTGTTGGATAAATGGATTAATCAAATATTCATTCCATACATAAGCGGAAATTGCAATGAAGTCGAATTTTTCGAGATCAAAAATTGCGAGTCGATTGTCAAAATCCAATGACGTTGCACGTCCACCATAATTGAGAATGTTTATTGAAATGTGATGAAATGCAGCAGCTTCCTGAAGTCTTTTGTCACTTTTTAGATAAGTCAAAATCGATGCTATTGCTAATGGTTTTTCAACCTCACCAGTGCGGATGAGGTCGAAAGAAATGATTAAGGTGTTTTTCACTTTGGGGTTGGAATGACATTAGAGCCATTTGTATATCAAAGGTTCACCATTGGAATTGTTTCAGAAGGGATTTTTGACAAGTGAAGGGTTTATTCGAACAAATACTATCTAGGATGGATAACTGTTTTTTGGTGTAGGGGCAGTTGTGAAGTTATAACAATAAGGATGGTAAAGGGGGCTGCTATTGGAGATAGAATGCTTCTAAAAGGTTTTGCATTTAGGTGTTTTCATTCACCTTTTCTCCCCAATCATTTCGCCTCTCCACCTTACAGGCTTGCTTAGCATTTGCAATCCAGCAAGTATTTCAGCAGGCGCTTCGAATTCCAATCTGCGTGCCTCATTTTCACTTTCCAGATCAACCAACTCATTTAGATAAACCGAAAACACATCTTCAATCCACTGCCAGCGGATATTCAATTCAGGATTCTTCTTGATTTTTTCGTTTTCAATGATTTTATCTGATTTCCACCCCAATGAACGAATTTCACGCCTGCTGATGGAACTGTATTTGGCTAATCTCAAGAAATCGACTGCAATTTCGTTGAGTTGTTTCCATTGTTACTCAAACTCATATTTTTCATCGCGTAGCTTTTGTTCCTGTTTGTTTTTGTCAAGCATCTCATTAATTTCCTTTAACCCATCAACATAATATTGATTGTTGAAATTATTTTCCGGCGGTTTTGATGGACTCGTTGGTGCAATTGCGGCGAGCTTTTCTTTTTCCTTTTGTTTTATTCGCCATCGCCGTAAATATTCCTCATCTGCATGACGCTTGTTTCTTTTTTCATTCCGTCTCTTATCACACGCCAAGGTCTTGTGGCTGTCACAGCAGTATTTGCTGTCCGCACGTTCAGAACAAAAACGTCTTTTGCACCACTCACAAGTTAGCATGGTGAGCTTGCGGTGATTTTCCATTGGTAAGGGTGGGGGGTGTGGGCACATGGTATTG
>JAPLDC010000477.1 GCA_026391935.1 Bacteroidota bacterium
CTTTTATAGGACTAATACCAAGTATAGGGATCAGAAGGCCAATAACGAGTGATACAATCATTGTCAGATAAAATCCCGGTGCTTGTTTGAACTTTTTATTTAAACCTTCTTTCCAACCGAATGTTTCTGCCATCATATAACTTAAAGAACTTGCAAGAACCGGAATTGCTAAGAATCCGGTACCTAATACACCAATAGCAAATAATAGATAGGAAAAGTCACCAGCCAATGGTTTTAGAGCTTTAGCAGCTTCTTCAACAGTTGTAATAGTATGAATATTCGCGTTAAATAAAACGGATCCTGTTGTCAATACAATAAAAAAGAAGGCAAGATTAGAGAGGAGCATCCCACCGGTAATATCCGTCTCCATTTCAGCTATTATTTTTTTATTGACTATTATTTTTTTTTCTTTTTTATCTTCTACTTCCATTGAAGTTTGCCAAAAGAATAAATAGGGTGATATGGTTGTTCCGAGTATTCCGACAAGCACCATGAAAAAATCTTTATCGTTTATCAATGTTGGAATAAATGCATTTTTAAATACGAATGGCCAGTCTGTATCAATTAAAAATGGTATGATTATATAGCTAAAAAGGGATATGCAAAGCCATTTCAAGATAGATGCGATTTTTTTATACGACCAAAAAATTATAAAATAAACCAAAATACAGGTAAATAAAATTGAAAAAATGAATGAGGGGATCCATGGAATCAATAAATTTCCTACAGCACCCATACCTGCTATATCTGCTCCTATATTGAAAATAATGGAAGGAAAGCTTATTATTAAAATTACATATAAAAGAGGTTTCGGATAATTTTTTTTAATGATACCTGTAAGACCTTTTTTTGTTACAATTCCAATACGTGCGCACATTTCTTGAATTGCCACCATTAATGGATAGGTGAAAATAGCTGTCCATAAAAGCTGTAGTCCGTATTTAGCTCCTGCTTGTGAGTATGTTGCTATACCTGAAGGGTCATCATCGCTAGCTCCTGTAATCAGACCAGGTCCGAGCGTTTTCCAGAGAGCTCTTAATTTTTTGATTGTGAGATTTAGTTTTTTCATTGATGCAAAATAATTTGCTATCTGATGTCAAATATGGATATTCATAATAAAAAATGGTGTGATTTAAATCATTGCTTCAAGTATTTTCAATCATTGAAAAAGGAGTTTTTTATATTGAAATTTGATTATGAAGTTTCTTCAACGCTAGTGTAACAATAAAAAATATTTATCATGCAACGAGACCTTACAAATATAGTTAATAAAAACGCTTCGGATATTTACCGCACTACTGTCGGAGTATATCAGTCTCATGAGGAGGCAATTAATGCAATTATCGCCTTGGAGAAATCGGGTATTCCTGTTGAGGATATTTCATTTTTAAGTACGGCAGTTAAAGTCGCAGATGATCTGCATGTCCGTTCTATGAAGAATTTGAAAAATGCTCCAGCTGCTATTGGTGCTGTTTTAGGTCCATTACTTGGTATATTGGCGGGGGCAAGTATTTGGGCCGTTCCTGGATTAGGTTTTGTTTACGGGGCAGGTGCTATTGTCGGAGCTCTTGCAGGATTTGATATCGGGTTGGTGTCGGGAGGCATTGCTACTATTTTATTGAATATTGGAATTTCAAAAGATAAAATAGTTTCGTACCATAAACACCTTAAGGAAGGTAAATATCTTGTTATTCTTAATTCTAATAAAGCAACAGCTGAAAAGGCAAAGAGAATAGCTCATAAGGTTGGTAATTATATTGAGTTGGTTATAATGTAATAGTCATCTATAATAAATAAGAAAATGGAATCTCCTATAAGAAATCTTCATTATGCCATCGGTGAAATGGCATATTGTATAGCAAATATTGATGGCAAAGTTCAGAAAGAGGAACGCGAAAAATTTCATTCTATCGTAGTTTCTGAATTGAAAGATGATTTTGATTTTGATATTTCTGATATTGTTTTTCAGATTATGGATAAAGATAAACAGGATAGTGAAACTGTTTATAAATGGGCAGTTAAAGAAGTTAACAATAACAGCCATTATTTGAGTCCAAAGTTGAAAAGCAAATTCATCAATGTGATGGAAAATTTAGCGAAGGCATTTCCTCCAGTTACCAAAGAAGAGAGAGAAATGATCGATAAATTTAAAAAACTCATATTGCCTTTGAGGGGGGATCCCGTTTATTATGAAAGCAAGCTGCACTAACACTTGCTATCCGGATATTTTTAATGAATAAAAATATTAATAGCGTATTTTATTTTTCTAAACCTGGTAGAAGGTGAAGGAAGGAGATCATTTCAGTGTTTCAGTTTCATATAAAGGAAATGTGCACTAAAATGATCTTTGTTTTTTGTAATGACTCGCAATTTATTGTGGTGCAGGTGTTTTTCTTTTCACTTCTATAACACATCCAACTTATAGTTCTTATGATTCTCAAAATTATTATATCAGAAGAAATTTAGACAATACTTATGGATTTCGTCTGACGCCAAGTGGAATAGTGGGCTACGAAAAAACATTTAGTTTTGGTTCTATCTATGGTGAGGCCCGCCTTACTGTTCCATTAAATAATGTTAATAACCAGAATCAAAATGGTTTTCCATATATTCCTGGTGCAGTAGCTTTTCAGTTAGGTTATAAATATCTTTTTGGAAAATAATCTGATAATCAATACCAGGTGTTTACCGGAAATAATAAAGAGCGCCCAGCAATACTGCAGGGCGCTCTAAAATTTATTTAAAGAATTAATACTATTTAATAACTTTCATCTTTTTAGTTATTATTTTATTATCTACTAGAACTTTAACAAGATAAACACCTTGGTTTAATTTTGATGTGTTTATTTGCAGTTTTGAACTATTTGGTTCTCCGCTATACATGATTTGACCAAGAACATCATAGATCTCAACTTTTTCCATTTTATAGCCATTAATTTCAATCATTACATACTCATTTGCTGGGTTCGGATAAACATTAACCTGACTGCTTATTGCATCGATAGATTCAATTCCTACCGAACTTGCAACAACAAATGTTGAAGAGGCTGCACAACCATTTGCATCAGTCACAATTACTGTATAAACCCCTGGAGCTAATCCTGAAAGATCTTCAGTAGTTGCGCCATTTGACCATGAGAAAGTATATGATCCTACACCACCTGTTGTAGTTACATCAATACTCATCAGATACAATCACTGTGTAAGTTCCAGCTGTAAGGTTAAAGTTGTCTTCAGTGTAAATGCCGTTAGACCAATCGAAATAATAGTGTGGAGTACCACCAGTGATACTTAGATCAATTACGCCATCGTTACCACCAGAACATGTTACGTCTGTTACGCTAGAAGTAACTGCTAATGCCGCAGGTTGGTAAACGGTAGCTGTGATCACTTTAACACATCCATTCGCATCTTTAACAAAAACACTGTAATTTCCACCTGTAAGTCCTGTGAAAACATTTGATGCCTGGTAGGTAGTTCCATTTAAACTGTATTGTAATGTTCCTGTTCCGCCATATGCAAAAACGTTAATCGTTCCATTACTTGCACCATAACAAGTTACATTTAATGTTCCATAAAATGCTTGAATAGCAGTCGGCTCAGTAATTGTGATTGCAGTATTTCCAATACAACCACCAGCGTCTTTTACAAATAAAATGTAATTTCCTGCTGGTAGACCTGTAAATGTATTACTTGATTGGTAAGATGCTCCATAGTTATTACTGTAAGCTAAAGTACCAGAACCTCCACCAACTAACATTGTCGCAGTTCCGGTAGCACTTCCATTACATAATTCATGCACAACAGATGTTGTAATTACAAAAGCATTTGGTTCTGTAACTGTAATTGTTACATTTCCAACACAACCTACAACATCTTTAACAGTTACATCATATACTCCTGCAGATAATCCTGTAAATACGGGAGATGATTGATATGTTGTTCCGTTGATAGAATATGAAAGAGCTCCTGTACCACCTGTAACTGATCCAACAGTAATTGTTCCATCACTACCTTGGTGGCAATTTACGTTTGTATGAGAAGAAGAAGCTACAGAAGGTCCGTCAGAATCAAGTATTGTTACATTGATTGTGGACATACATCCTGTTCCATCTTTTGCAGTTACAACATAAGTTCCATGTAGCAAGGATGTAAATGTTCCTACTCCATAAGCACCACCATTTAAACTATAGGTATATCCAGAACCTGATCCACCGGTTGCTGTAACAAGGATTCCTCCGTTTGAATTACCACAAGTTGAGTTTGTTGAAGTTGCAACTGGTGCTATAGCTGTTGGCTGGTTAATTGTCGCTGATGTATTTAATATACATCCATTTGCATCCATTACAACCAAAGCA
>JAPLDC010000419.1 GCA_026391935.1 Bacteroidota bacterium
ATGAAATGGAAACATTAATTTTAGAGAAAACAGATGTGTTAACTGAAACACTAAAAAAAATTCAGAACCCGGGAATCAAAGATATTCTTCAGATCCAGCAAGGAATTATAAGAGCAACGCATGAATTCATGTTTCAGAAAAATATGGTTCAAGTGATGCCATTGATGTTATCACCAATAACGGACCCTTTAAATCATAGTGTAGTGGATGCAAACATAGAATATGCTAATCAAAAATGGAGCTTGACAAAATCCATGATATTTCACAAACAACTTGCATTAATGAATCCTGAATTAAGTGCCATTTATATTGTTTCGCCTAACGTAAGATTAGAAATGGAAGACAGAAGAGATACAGGAAGACATTTATTTGAATTCACGCAAGTGGATTTTGAATTCAACAACAAGAACAAAGAATTTGTGATGAGTTTTATGGAGGAATTGATTCGTTTTGTATTTTCTTATTTGAATGAACAAATTCCAGAAATTTTATTAAAGGTCAGAGGTAGCTTGCTTCCCACTTATGAAAGGTTTCTAATTTATAGGACGGAAGAGCTTGAAATGGAGTATGGAGAAGATTCGGAGCTAAAAAAATCTTCTGAAAGCAAGGAGCCTTTTTGGTTACTAAACCACAAACGCGAATTTTATGACAAAGAAGATATTTCAAAACCTGGAACATATTTCAACTATGATCTCATTTGGCCGGACGGTTATGGTGAAGGATTATCCGGAGCTGAACGCGAATATGAATATGAACAGATCTTGAAAAGAATGGAAGAAACAGGAACAAATAAAAAGGTATTTAAAAATTACCTGTCGGCAGCGAAAGCCGGTAAACTTGTCCCTTCTGCTGGAGCAGGCTTTGGTGTAGAACGAATGACAAGATTCATCAGTCGCATCAAAGATATTGAAGATGTAACGTTGTTCTCCAGAAAACCTTTCAGCAAATTAATTTTTTAAAAATGTATTAATAAAGCTATCTCTATACAAAAAAAATGTCTCGCAATTTGCGAGACATTTTTAGATAAACCTTTAATGTTTTTTATTTATTTCCATAACTTGAAGGATGCAATCTGTCAAACCAAACATGAGAAGTGATGGCATCAGTTGCAGGAGTTAATCCCTGTGTACCAATTGCAAGATTTGCTGTATTCAAATTTATCTCATTAGTATTATACGATACTCGTCTTGGAACATAACCATTTGTTGTTGCAGCATTAGCAGCTGGTGCTAAACGTGGGTAACCACTTCTTCTCCAGCTATTATAAGCTTCAGCACCTTGACCAAACAATGATACCCATTTTTGTTCACCAACTAATTGTCCTCCTTTAGCTGCAGAATATGCAAACAAAGGATCAGCTAACATTGTTGTAGCATCACCCGCTGTTAAACCATTTTGAAGAAATGATTCTGTAACAGCTGCTTCATAATTCGCCTGATTTGTTGTGTCCATCTCCGCCTTAATAAAAAGGACTTCAGAATAAGACATAAAATAATATGGAGAACTATAAGAGTAGTAATTAGAACCTAAAGTAGAATTCGTTGCGATACCACCTGTTTGCCCGTTCGTTCCGCCTACATATTTACCATCACTAAGAGGATCAGCAAAAATTGTTAAGCGTTTATCGGCTGGCAAAGTTGAATCGCTTGAACTTCCCATCATATAATTAACTAATGTAGAGCTTACTCTAAAATCACTTCTTCTTGCAGAGCTAGGATTGATCCATTGGTAAACAGGGTTTCCTGAACTAACATAAGTCAATTTTGCTTCATCAGCATTCGATTGAAAAATATCTGAACCTGCTAACAATGCATTTATTTCAGCCGTTTTGTTTACACCGCCAGAATTCATTGTTAAGTAAATTCTTAATTTCAAGCTACCTGCGAATTTTTTCCATTTGTCCATATTACCACCATAAATAAGGTCGTATTTAGGCAATTCATCTATTGCACTTGAACCGGTAGCAGGATCCATTAATGAGATCCCTTTATCCAAATCAGCAACAATTGAATTCAATACAGTTAATTGAGGATCATAGACCGGAGTAATAATCCCTTCATTCCCCAATCCTGCTTCTGTATATGGAACATCGCCCATTAACATTGTCAAGTTATAACCAATATACCCTTTCAATACCAAAGCAATTGCCTGAACATTCGGTTGAGAATTCTCTGCGGCAACTTTTTGAGCTTGAATACAATCTTCAAAAGCTGTTGCATATAAAGAACTCCAAACAATATCCATTCTATCATTACGTGGATTATATTTATCTTCATCCATATAAGTAGTTGCCTTTGCATGTTGAACCCAAAGATCTGTCATTATTAAGCCTGCACTTAATTGCATTCTATATGCAGTAGTAGCGATTACATTCGACAATAACATTTGTGCCGGTGCATCTGCAGGGTTATTAGGACTCACATTCATATCATCAAATCTCTTTTTACAAGAAACTGAAGAAGTGATGAGAAGCACTCCTAAACCGTATATTATTATTTTTTTCATTTTCATGATACTCAGTTTTTTAGATTAAAATACAATTTTTAAATTAGCTCCAATTGAACGGGTAGATGGAACAGCATTTGATTCGAAACCAGAAGCGTTCCGTGAGTTAGAACTATTAACTTCAGGATCCATATATGGTAATTTAGAATAAATGATCCATAAATTTCTTCCATAAAGTCCAATTTCAACTTTGCTGAAAGGGCTTTTCTTAATAAGACTTTCAGGTAAAGTATATCCTAAACTCACTTGACGAAGTTTTACATATGTTGCATCATAAACGTTATTGTCAAAGTTCATATAAGCATGATCGCCCCAATATGATTCGACTGGAATTGGTGTTGTATTTGCAACTCCTGTACTGATCCATGTTCCTGTTGAATTATCAGCAACCATTCCTTGATTAACTAAACCAGCTGCCGAACGATCTTCTGTTCTGGCAGATAATCCTGAATAATCCATCCACATATTTGTTTGTGAAAAAACTTTTCCTCCTTGTTGCCAATCTAGCAAGAAACTTAAAGAAAATGCTTTATAAGTAAGTGTATTTTCTAATCCCATTCTGAAATCAGGAGTAACATTTCCTAATTTTTGTGGTGTTGGATTTTTAATTAAATATCCATCAGCATCAGTCAATACATTTCCATTTTCATCTTTCATTACAGAATTACCATATAATGTACCATATGATTCTCCTTTCACTAAATACAAATCAGCCCAATCTCTGTCAAGAAAAATTTTATCTAAACCTTCTGCAACTTCAACAATTTTGCCTTTGTTCTTTGCAAAATTCAAACCGATATCCCATTTAAATCCTTTTTCTGTTGTAACAGCATTAAGGTTTAACATGATCTCGATACCTTGGTTATTAATCTTACCTGCATTGATAAGGGTAGAAGTATAACCGGAAGAAGAAGGAATTGAAACCGGAACAATAATGTTTTTTGTAGTTGTGTTGTAGTATGTAATATCAAGACCTACACGACTATCAAAAAATCTTAAATCTGTTCCTATCTCAAATGAATTTCCTGTTTCTGCTTTAAGATCAGGATTTTTTAGTGTGTTTTCCTGTGTTAACAATACTGCTCCATTGAATGGAGTACTGATAACAGAAGGATCTGAACCAATTGACCCTGTAGATTTATAAGATGTTAAATTGTAAGGGTCAGTATCATTACCAATGAATGCTAAACCTGCTCTCAATTTACCAAATGATAACCATTTTTGAGTTTTCATTAATTCAGAGAAGATGAAACTTCCAGAAACAGAAGGATAAAAATAAGATCTGTTTTTAGATGGTAATGTAGATGACCAATCATTTCTTGCTGTGATATCTAAGTATAGATAATCTTTGTATCCCAAAGAAACCAATCCATATAAACCTACAATCTCTTTTGTAGATGAAGTTGCAGTAACGATTGGTGTATTTGCAGCAAACGATACGTTATAAAGATCAGGAACTAACAAACCTTGAACTTCAGTATTACTAGCATCAGAAGTTCTTCTGTAATAGTTGTATCCCAATGTTCCAGTGATTGAATAGGTCTCTTTTATTCTTTTACTTCCTGTCAACATCGCATCTACGTTAGTAGTTGTGTTTTTTCCTTTATCGTCATAAAAACCACCATTTTGCATTACTGCATAATCAATAGTACCTTTTTTGAATTGTTGGAAACGACTCTCCGTTGAAAAATCAGAACCAGCTCTAACTGTTGCCGTCAACCAGTCATTAATTTTATAATTGAATTTAGCTGTTGCAACAACTCTGTCTCTTCTATCTTTATTCGGATTGTTATATAATGTCCAATAAGGATTATTATGGTATACCGGATTCCAGTTATAATGAAGTCCTGTAGTAGGATCAATTTCATTATAGTTATCTTTCAATTCCTGCATATTCACCTGACGACCAAACCATCCAAACATTGATTGCAAAGGGTTATAAGTGTCATAACCAACACCTGGTCTGTTTTTCCCTTGAGCCAACGTATAATTTACTCCTATTTCAGTGCTCAACCTTTTAGTTAATTGTCTGTCGATATTTAATCCTGTAGTATATTTAGCATAAGCTGTGTTAGGCACAGTTCCTTTTTGATTAAAGGAAGACAAAGAAAAACGTACAGCACCTTTATCATCACCACTTGCGATGGAAAGAGCGTTTGTCAATTGGTGACCCGTAACAAAAAAATCTTTAATATTATTCGGTTGTGGATCCCAAGTCGTAACTCTTCCGCGATAGTTAGTATAAGTTCTGCCATCCAATGGAGCTCCCCAACTTTCGTCAGCATACATAAAATTACCGGAACCATCTGAAGGGTCATCTCCGGTGTAACCTTGACCGTATGAATTTTGAAATTCAGGTAAACGTAAAGTCTTATCTCTGGAATAACCTACGTTATAAGTCACTTGAAAATCAGAATTTTTTCCTTTAAGACCTTTCCCATTTTTTGTTGTCACAATGATTGCACCGTTCATCGCA
>JAPLDC010000511.1 GCA_026391935.1 Bacteroidota bacterium
TATATTTAGCAGGAAGAAATATGCCTGAATGGATGAATGAATTAAAGATGGATAATGTTGTTGTTGAAGGAGAAGTTGCTGATTCGCATCAGTTCATAAATTCGAAATCCATTATGATTGTACCTTTAACTTCAGGAGGAGGAATGCGGGTGAAAATTATTGAAGGGATGGCATTTGGAAAAACAATTGTTTCTTCAACTGTTGGTGCTGAAGGAATTGAATATGAAAACGGAAAAAATATTTTGATAGCAAATACAGAAAATGAATTTTCTGATGCAATTCACAAGTGTGTGATGGATACCGATTTTTCTGATAGGGTAGGGGAAAATGCTCGTGAATTAGTTGAGGCAAAATATGATAATCAACTAATTTGTAATAAACTTTCTGATTTCTATAAGACTCTTTTAAATTAATGAAACTGTTTGTCATTTTATCGCGTGTGCCATATCCTCTTGAAAAAGGGGATAAGCTGCGTGCATTTAACCAGATAAAAGAACTATCCCTTAAGCATCAGATTATTTTATTCGCACTGAACGATACAACATTAGATGAAAAAGCTATTGTTGAATTGAAAAAATATTGTGTAGCCATTTCGGTTATTAAATTTTCGAAATTCACTATCTTTTTTAATTTGCTTCGGGCTTTTTTAAATGGAAAACCAATGCAGGTTGGTTATTTTTATTTTTCGAAGGCACAGAAAAAGGTAGATGACCTTATCGCTAAACATAAGCCAGATCATATTTATTGTCAACTGATACGAACGGCTGAATACATCAAAAAATATCCGCATATTCCAAAAACATTGGATTATATGGATGTATTCTCAAAGGGGATGGAACGAAGGAAATTAAGTGCCCCATTTTATATGAAACCTTTTTTGGCCATAGAATATGCTCGCTTGCTGAAATATGAGAATAAAGTGTTTGGTTATTTCACGACTAAAACGATAATTACGGAGCAGGATAAGAATTTTATTCCTCATCCTATGAAAAAAGATATTGTTGTCGTACCGAATGGTGTTGATACTTCATATTTTAAACCTATAGTTCGTAAAAAAGAATTTGAATTGTTATTCAATGGAAACATGAACTATCCTCCAAATATTGAAAGTGTTGAATATTTGGTAGAAAAAGTAATGCCTTACGTCTGGAATAAATTACCGAATACACGTTTGCTTATCTCTGGCGCCGCACCTCATAAATCAGTACTGGAGCTTGCTTCAAAAAATGTCGTCGTGTCAGGTTGGGTAGATGATATCAGAATAAATTTCGCTAAATCGAAAATCTTAGTGGCTCCAATGCAAATTAGTATTGGCTTGCAGAATAAACTGTTGGAAGCAATGGCAATGGAGCTACCATGCATCACATCCACATTAGCAAACAATGCATTAGGAGCAAAGCCGAATGAACAAATTTTAGTTGCTGATACTCCCGAACAATATGCAAGACACATCATCGATCTTTTGCAAAATGAAAATAAGGCAAAACAGATTGCCATAAATGGCTATCAGTTTGTTATCAATAAGTTCAATTGGAAGAGTACGACTGCCATTTTAGAAAAATTAATTTCAGGGAAATAGCCCTCTTTTAGATTGATATTTAACAATTCTTCGAGTATAGCTAATGAAATATAAATTGTTTTATTTTGACTCTGGAAGCATAGGAAAGTGCTATTGAAATAATAAAGGATATTTATTTATGAAAATATTAGTGCTGGATAATTACGACAGTTTTACATATAATCTCGTGCATTACCTTGAAAAAGTAAGCGATGCAGAAATTGAAGTGCATCGTAATGATATGATTCCTATTAATGATGTGGATCGTTTTGATAAGATCGTTCTTTCTCCAGGCCCTGGGATTCCTTCTGAAGCCGGAATTTTGTTGGATGTTATAAAAATGTATGCCGAAAAAAAAAGTATTTTAGGAGTTTGCCTTGGACAACAAGCTATCGTGGAAGCATTTGGGGGTTCTATTAATAATTTAAACGAAGTGTTTCATGGTGTAGCAACTCCGATTGAAATTATTGACGAAGATATTTTATTTAAAAATATTCCTAAAAGAATAAATGTTGGTCGCTATCATTCCTGGGCGGTAAATAAAAGTGACATGCCGCGGGTATTGAATATAACTGCAATTGATGATCAGGGAATAATAATGGCAATAAAACATGAGGAATATGACCTTAGAGGAGTTCAATTTCATCCGGAAAGTATTTTAACCGAGTATGGTTTAAAAATGATCAAAAATTGGATAGTAAGATAAATAAACTTGGAATAATATTCTGGTTCAGCGATATTTATTTATAGAAATATTTTATACACCCTTTCAGCATTAAGAAATAGTTAATAGCCTTTTGATATGAAATTGAATTATAGGATAGCAACACAAAAAGAAGTTGAACTTATTGCAAAATTGGCGGAAAGTATTTGGCGGAAATATTATATCACTTTCATCTCGATTGAACAAATTGATTTTATGATTCATACGATGTATTCAAGTGAAAGTTTAAAGAAACAGATGAAGGAAGGTCATAAATTCACTTTAGTATACAACAAGGATAATCCTATCGGGTATATTTCTTTGAGTACAAAAGATAAAAAGAATTTTCAGCTGAATAAATTTTATATAGAAACAGCTGATCATAGAAAAGGTGTCGGATCATTATTGTTCAATTATATTTTAAATAGTATCCCCCTTGCCGAAACAATTGAATTAACTGTTAATCGACAGAATTATAAAGCAATCAATTTTTATTTCAAAAATGGATTTGTCATTAAAGAAGTTGCCGACTTTGATATCGGAAATGGATTTTTTATGAATGATTTCGTAATGGTTAAACGAATAAAACACATCAAATTATGATTTATTATTTTTTTAAAATAATCGAGGAATACTAATTATAACAGCTTTTTTATTTGATAAAAGTTGAGTAATCCGTATCTTGTTGCTTCTAATTTTCATAAAAAATGATACGCAATCTTTCCGCCCTTATTTTCATCACTTTATTTTCACTTCCTTCTTTTTCTCAAGATTGGATCAAGAAAATGCAAGACCCAAATGTGAATTTTTATGATGTTCAAAAGTCCTTTAACAACTTCTGGTCA
>JAPLDC010000304.1 GCA_026391935.1 Bacteroidota bacterium
GATCTGTGGGCTTTATGTATTATTTTCTATAATTTAACCCTACCAATATTCTTCTGCAAAATTTACTGTTAATTATTTGCCCCCACTCATCATCGATTTTTGTAATTCTTCCAAGGTAGTTTCTTTATAACCATCCTTAGATAATTCAAATTTTGCATCCGGAACAGGCTCTTTTACGATTGTTTTGGTAGTGAATGTCATTTTAACGCCACTTTGTGAAATCGTATATTCCAGTGGAAAACCCTTTAATCCTTCGAAGGTATTTTTCAGATCATTTGTAGGTATTTCATCCGTATAAAACACGATAAATGTTTCTTCTTTACCATCTTTTGTTTTCATCGTCACCTCAGCCTTTTTACACTTATATCCGGCTATCTCTTTTGTTTCATCTAAATATTTGATGGTAGTGACAGGAGCTGATTCTTTTTCTTTTTTCAGATCAGCCTCATTCATTTTTATAAGATATTTTTGTCCCATGATGTCCATTGTCATTACGGATGTTTTAGTCTTATTATCAAATACCGAAACCGTACTCTGCATTGCAGTATTCATGTCCACTCTGCGTTTATCTCCTTTAATGTAAATAACAGATTCTGCTCCTTTAAGCATTGTTAATGCTTCAGGTGGCAACCCTGAGTTTTCAAAGGAAATTCCCAAAGTAATAACGCCTTCAAAATTTTTTTGCGCGATTCCACTAAAAGCAGACAGAAGGGCAACAGAAAGTGCCAAAAGTATTTTTTTCATTATTAATAAATTTAATTGTTATTGTAAACTTGCAATAAAATCTGCCATTTCTTTTGCAGAGATAGCTTTGTAGTCTGCAGGAAGTTCAAATGTAGCGTCATCGATATCTTCCTTCTTTACTGTCTTTGCAGTAAATTTCATTTCTAATCCAAATTTTTTCATCTGGTATTCCATTAAAACACCATCTATCATATAAAAGGGATTTGCAAAATTTGGATTTTCTATACTTAATTCATTTGTATAAAAAATATCAAACTCTGTTTGAAGCTCATCAGCCATTTTCACGTGAGCCTTTTGACATTTATAACCGGCAATAATTTTAGTTTCTTTAAGAGGAGTTAATTCCAATTTGAATGCCTCATTTTCTTTAGCAATTTCAGCTGCATTTTGAACAAGAGAGAATTTTTTGGTAAGAAGTTTTACAAGTTGGGTAAGTGTTTTTTTCTCAGGGTTTGAAATAAAAGAAGTTACAAACAAACCCATACCTGCACTCATTTCAGCACAAGATTTATTGTGCTTGAACTTAATAACCATCTTACTTGGAGCAAGCGTAGCCATAGGATTATTTTGATCTACAACTGTTGCTGTAAATTCAATAGAGCCTTCATCGACAGCCTTCCCATTATCATGACTGCAAGAGCCTACAATTAGTATCAAAAAGATTCCAACAAAACTTAATAATAATCGTCTATTCATCTATATAACAGAGAGAAATTATAATCTTATTACCCACAAAAAAGGCATTTTTTGCCGATTAAGTTGCTAAAGATAACGATAAAATGATAATTTCAAATAAAAAACGTTTTTTTGACAAATACCTAATATCCCAATGTTTTTAGCATTGATTTGTAACTTTGTTCTTTTGCAAATAAGTGAGTATGCATTTCCCCTTCATCATCCACATCTATAATAACATGTTTTGGAGCGGGGATCAAACAATGCTGAATTCCACCATACCCTCCTAATGATTCTTGATAAGCACCGGTATGGAAAAAACCAAGGAACAAAGGCGCCTTTTGTTTATCGGTAACAATTGGCATATAGACCTGATTCAAATGTGATTCGGCATTATAATAATCTTCACTATCACATGTTAGTCCTCCAAGATTCACACGCTGATATTCTTTATCCCAATGATTAACAGCCAACAGAATAAATTTTTGCTTGATTCCCCAGGTATCAGGTAATGTAGTTATAAAAGAACTATCGATCATATACCATAACTCATTGTCATTCTGCTTCTTAATATCTACAATCGAATACAAAGCTGCACCACTTTCCCCCACAGTAAAACTGCCAAATTCGGTAAAAATATTCGGTTCATCAACCTCTCTTTCTTCGCAAATATTTTTGATCTTTTGTATAATCTCATCAGCCATATATCCATAATCATAACTAAAACTTAAGGATGTCCTGATAGGAAATCCTCCACCAATATCCAAGGAATCTAATGAAGGACAGAACTTCTTAAGATCACAATATACATTGATGCATTTTGTTAGTTCCGACCAATAGTAAGTTGTATCCTTAATTCCCGTATTGATGAAGAAATGAAGCATCTTTAACTCACATTTAGTGCTATTTTTTATGCTTTTATGATAATAATCTATAATATCCGCCTGACGAATTCCTAAACGGGAAGTATAAAATTCAAATTTCGGCTCTTCATCAGTCGCAACACGAATACCTACTCTGAATTTGTTCTTACAAAGTTTTTCCAATAAAGGGAGTTCATTAATATTATCAAGGATAGGAATAGAATTCANATATTATCAAGGATAGGAATAGAATTCACAAAACCGTCATTCACCAATTCACTGATATATTTCAAATAATTAGGTCGTTTATAGCCATTATTAAGAATATAGGTTTCTTTTGTAATTTTCCCGGAGTCGAATAAAGACCTTACAAGCGGAACGTCAAATGCAGAAGAAGTTTCTAAGTGAATATCATTTTTTAATACCTCTTCCAAAACAAATTGAAAGTGGGAACTCTTAGTACAATAACAATATGTATATTTGCCCTTATAATCAGCTTTAGCCATTGCCACATTGAATATTTTTTTGGCTTTTTGGATCTGAGAACTTATCTTAGGCAGATAAGAGATTTTAAGAGGTGTACCATATTGCTTTATAATGTCCATTAATGGAATATTATGAAAATTTAGTCCATCATCAACAACATTAAAGTCTTCTTGCGGAAAATCAAAGGTTTGTTCAATTAAATCGCGGTAGGTATTTTCCATTTTGTAAAGTTAAATAGGTCAATATTTATAATAATTGCAAAAGTAAGTAACTTACATTGATAAATAATAACCAAAGTAAGTAATTTAAATTAACAAAATATCAAGAATCAGTTACAGTAAGTATAAATCTTATTACTGTTCTATTTAAAGTAAAACAAATGAAAAATTTAAAATTTATCGAGGTAAAATCCGAAATTGGAGCTGGAACGAGAGGTGCCAGTATGGGAATTGATGCAATAAAGATAGCAGCCCTGGATTACGGGAGCAATATGTTCAAACAGATTGAATCTATTGAAATAAAGGTTGAAAATCAACTTCTATTTGAGCCACCTAAGCCGCAATATGCTAAACGAATAGGAGGAATATTGTCCATATATGAGCGTTTATCGACTCAGATCTCTCAGACATTAAAGAAAAGTCAGTTCCCGATCGTCCTTGCCGGAGATCACAGCACTGCCGGTGGAACAATTGCTGGCATTAAAATGGCCTATCCAAAGAGTAAATTGGGTGTTATCTGGATCGATGCACATGCCGATATTCATAGTCCCTATACTTCTCCTTCCGGGAATATGCATGGAATGCCGATTGCTGTTGCCCTAAATGAGGATAATATGGCAAATAAAATGAATAAACCTGATAAAGAAACAGTGGATCTTTGGAATCGTTTAAAGAAGATTGGAGGAGTGTCTCCTAAAATATCTTATTCTGACTTAGTCTATATCGGAGTTAGGGATGTTGAGCCAGAAGAAACATTTCTACTTAAGAAACATAAGATCAAAATCTTCACAACGGCTGAAGTGAAACGAAACGGAGTAGAAAAGATCGCAAGAGATGCCCTGGCTCACCTATCAAGTTGCAACCTAATATACGTTTCGTTTGATGTGGATAGTATGGATTCTTCTATTTCAAAAGGGACAGGCACTCCTGTTCGTAATGGAATTACAGAAAAGGAAGCAGGCAGTTTATGTGTCCGACTTATCCAAAATCAAAAAGTATGTTGCTTCGAAATATGTGAAGTAAATCCTACTCTTGATAAGGAAAACCTTATGGCTGAAAATACATTTGAGATCCTACAGAAGGTAGTCAGTCAATTGACTTATTAATAAACAGACAAACGGGAAGAAAAAAAATTACGTTTTAGCGCCTTTGTGGCAAAGATTATTTTTATGAACATCGAACAAAAACTTACGGAGAAAACTGCTGAAGCATTGCAATCGCTTTACGGTGCTTCGTCTGATAAAATAGCTTTTGAAAAAACAAGTCCGGACTTTATCGGGGATCAAACCTTGGTGGTTTTTAATTTTTTAAAGATCTCGAAAAAGAAACCAGAAGAAACGGCAACTGAAATTGGAGCTTACCTTTTGGCAAATGTCCCTGAAATTGCTGCTTTTAATGTGGTAAAAGGATTTTTAAATATTGTTATTGCTGATTCATTTTGGATAAACTACTTCAAAACCATTAACGGAAAGCCGTTTATCAAACCTGTTCCAGAAAATGCACCAACAGTTATGGTTGAATATTCTTCGCCGAATACCAATAAACCTTTACATCTTGGTCATGTTCGTAATATCCTATTGGGATATTCTGTTTCCAAAATCCTGAGTGCTGCTGGAAACAAAGTCGTAAAGACCAATGTGGTAAACGACCGCGGGATTCATATTTGTAAAAGTATGCTTGCCTGGAAAAAATGGGGAAACGGTGAAACACCTGAATCTTCAGGTTTGAAAGGCGATCATTTAGTAGGAAAATATTATGTTGAATTTGATAAACATTTTAAGTCAGATGTTAAAAATTTAAAGTTAGCAGGAGCGACGGAAGAGGAAGCAGAGAAAAAATCACCATTGATGCTGGAAGCTCAAGAAATGTTACGAAAGTGGGAAGCGAATGACCAGGAAGTACATAGCCTCTGGAACATGATGAATGGCTGGGTATACAAAGGGTTTGCGGAATCTTACAAAATGCTTGGCGTGGATTTCGATAGCACCTATTATGAAAGCAATACCTATTT
>JAPLDC010000404.1 GCA_026391935.1 Bacteroidota bacterium
ATCTGTGGCTATGTTTTTTTTACCTTGAAGCAGAGCTTCGAGGTATTATTTGAATTAATTAAAAAAATTAATTCTTAATTAATTTCTGTACTCTCGTTATTCCCGCTGTTGTACTTTGAATGAAGTAAATACCGGTACTAAGATCCGCTAAATTAATTTCTGTTTTCCCTTTATTTATTTTTTGAAAGAGCACTGATTCGCCCAACACATTCGTTATTTGTAATTCGAGGTTTTCATTGGTGTTTGAAATAATAACAATATGATCTTGAAAAGGATTCGGGTAAACTGAAAAATATGAATCTGAATTCAGTTCATTCACACCCAAACAAACAGTGACTGTTATTGTGCTTGTATCCGAGTCGGAGCAGCCCGCAAGATCGGTATAAGAATAGGTAATCGTATGCGTTCCAAGACCAGCAACACTCGGAGAAAATATACCTGCACTAACACCTATGCCTGAATAGGTTCCTCCTAAAGGAGTTCCACCTGTTAGGATAAATGCAGATGCCGTATCGCAAATAGATACTGTTTGATCAAATACGACTATTGGTGCAGCATTTACAGATAATGATGTGGTTACAATACTGTCGCATCCATAAGTAGAAAAAAGCGAATCGATGTAAATGCCTGCTATTGTTTGAAAAGAACCCGACAGCAACACACTGTCGTAAGAGCAAATACTGATCGATCTACTGATGGAATAATTTGGTTGTACCATCAAAATAGTTGTCACAACACTGTCGCAACCAAAGGAGGAAACATAATTATTGATATATGTTCCAGAAAGAGATTCATACGTACCAGCAATAATTACACTATCACCTGAGCAAACATTCGCATTTAAGGTAATTGCAAACGGAGGTACCACATTTAATTGATGCGTATAAATACTGTCGCAACCCAAAAATGTTGTGTAATTATCTGTATACAAAGAATCTATTGATTCGTAATTTCCAAATATCAGGGCACTATCACCTTGACAAATAGTTGTTGATTGATTGAAATGATATGAAGGTTTTACCGAGAGTGTATTTTCAATCGTACTGTCACATCCACTGATAGTAGGCAATACATACGTGTAAACTCCGGCAGTTGATTGAAAACTAGTTCCTAATAAAACACTATCGCCATTGCAAATCACACTTGTTGTTGTTGTGTAATAAGCCGAAGAAACTGAAAGTGATAAATACTCCAATGAATCACAACCAGATACTGTTGAAAACAAATGAGGATATAATCCGGGAGTGGAATAATATGTACCGGCAAATAAAGTGCTATCTCCTTGACATATCGTAACAGGAATATAATTTGAATAAATGGGATGCACAGAGAATGGGTAAGAATTACTAATAACAGCAGGCGAACAAACACCTGAAATAATGCAATGATAAATAGATCCGTTCAAAGCCATTGTTGCAGCTGTGATCGTTAAGCTGGACGTTGTAACACCTGAATAGGGCGCTGTATTAGTTAGGTCAACAAATCCGCTACCGCTATTTACCTGCCACTGATAGGTTAAGGAAGTTCCTGTCGTTGTAATTGAAATGGATGTCGTATTTCCCTGACAGACATCAATAATATTTGGTTGTAAAGTTATTGCGGGTAATGCATTAATAATAAGTAATGCAGAACTAGTAGTTACTGAAGGAGCACATGTTCCATTAATAATACATTGAAAGGAATAATTATTCATTGAAGCGGAAGCTCCTGTTATGCTTAATGTTGCGGTTGTATCCCCTGAATAAATAGTAGAACCTACAACATTGACAAAACCAGAACCTGTGTTTACCTGCCATTGATACGTTAAACCACTACCAGCTGTTGTTACGCCAAAAGTGCCATTTGATCCATCACAAACAGAATCGTTTGCAGGTTGAATAGAAATGCTTGGTGGCGTGTTTACTTTTAGCAAAGCGGCAGCGCTTGTATCATTCGGAGCACAGCCATTGCTAACAATGCAACGATACAGATAGTCGCTTAAAACAAACGTAACACCTGTAATACTCAACGTTGAAGTTGTAACTCCGGAATAAGGAATAACATTCGTAAGATTTACGAATCCAGCACCTTGATTCACTTGCCATTGAAAATTCAAAGAGGCACCGGTTGCAGAAACTGAAAAAGAAGTGTTTCCGCCAAGGCATACAACAGTATTAGCTGGTTGAGAAGTAATTGCAGGAGGTATGCAAAGTCCGAATGTATTTATTGAAAAAGATACAAAAAAGACAAGAGAGAGATAAATTTTCACTTTCATTAATTAAAATTTTTTGTTGTTAAATTAGAACAATAATTTGATCATTTACCGCATAAAAAAAATAAAAAACGCCCCACAGTACGAGGGGCGTTTTCTCTAAAAACCATGGCGTGATTTTCAGATTTTGTAAGCCGCGTAAGACTTACAAAATATTATTCAGACTTTTTAGATTTTTTTTCAGACTCTTCCATATTTGCTTTTAAATTTGAAAGAACATCCATATCACCTAGTGTTGTTTTTTCAACACTGTCTTTTACTTTTTTAACTGCTTTTTTCTCTTCGTCTCCGGCAGCTTTCTTTTCAGTTGCAACAGCAGCTTTTTCATTTGCAGTTACTTCTTCATTGATCTTACTGTGAGAAACGATGATTTTTTTGCCTTCTTTATTGAATTCAAGAACTTTGAAATCCAATACTTCTTCTGCTTTCGCTGAAGTACCATCAGCTTTTACCAAGTGACGGGTTGGACAAAATGCTTCAACACCGTAAGGCATAGAAATGATTGCACCTTTTTCCATTACACTGATAATCGTTCCTTGGTGAAGTGAATTTTCTGTAAAGATTGTTTCAAACACATCCCATGGATTTTCTTCCAATTGTTTGTGTCCTAAACTTAATCTACGATTTTCACCATCTATTTCAAGAACCACAACATCTATCTTATCACCAATTTTTGTGAATTCAGATGGATGTTTGATCTTTTTAGACCAAGAAAGGTCAGAAATATGGATCAATCCGTCAACACCTTCTTCAAGCTCAACAAAGATTCCGAAGTTAGTGAAGTTACGAACGGTAGCAGAATGCTTCGTTCCTTTTTCATATTTAGTAATAACATTGCTCCATGGATCAGGCATTAATTGTTTAATACCTAAAGACATTTTGCGTTCTTCACGATCAAGTGTTAAAATAACTGCTTCAACTTCAGCACCTACTTTTAAGAAATCGTGAGCTGTGCGTAAATGTTGGCTCCAGCTCATTTCAGAAACGTGGATCAATCCTTCAACACCTTGTGCGATCTCAACAAAAGCACCGTAATCAGCAATAACAACAACTTTACCTTTTACTTTATCACCGATCGCTAATTCAGCTTTCAAACTATCCCAAGGATGAGCAGAAAGTTGTTTCAAGCCTAATGCGATACGTTTTTTCTCATTATCAAAATCTAGGATAACAACATTGATCTTTTGATCTAATTTAACGATCTCTTCAGGATGATTGATTCGTCCCCAAGATAAATCGGTAATGTGAACAAGACCATCAACACCACCTAGATCGATGAACACACCATAAGAAGTAATGTTTTTAACAGTACCTTCCAATACTTGTCCTTTTTCTAATTTAGAAATGATTTCTTTCTTTTGTTGCTCTAATTCAGCTTCAATTAATGCTTTATGAGAAACGACTACGTTTTTGAATTCATTGTTGATCTTAACAACTTTAAATTCCATTGTTTTACCAACGTAAACATCGTAATCGCGGATAGGTTTCACATCAATTTGTGATCCCGGTAAAAACGCTTCGATACCAAATACATCAGCGATAAGTCCACCTTTTGTACGGCATTTAACATAACCTTTGATAATCTCATCATTAACAAGTGCTTGATTAACGCGTTCCCACGATTTCATTGCACGAGCAGTTTTGTGAGAAAGGATCAATTGACCACTTTTATCTTCTTGACTTTCAACGTATACTTCAACAATATCACCGATCTTAAGATCCGGATTGTAACGAAATTCTGTTAACTGAACAACACCATCTGATTTGTAACCAATGTTTACAACAACTTCTTTGCTGTTTTTGGCAACAACTTTACCATCAATGATCTCGTTTGCTGCAACTGATTTAAGGGTTTTTTCATAAAGAGAATCATATTTTTCATGATCTTCTTTTGAATAGGTATCACCTTTGTTACCTAATGCATTCCAATCGAATGCTTCTAATGCTACTGGAGCTGTTGTTGTTTCTGACATTTTAATAATTTCCCGAAAAATTTCGGAGATTCTTTTTTTTGTATCCAATTAATTGATTTCCAATCTAATTGAAGAGGTTAGTACTAATTTGTTTATTCCCTTTTTAAGGGACACAAAGATAATAATTTCTTTCCTC
>JAPLDC010000208.1 GCA_026391935.1 Bacteroidota bacterium
GGCAATTTCTGCAAAATTAATTCTTCAAGGTAGAATAAAAGCAAGAGGAGTGCTTATTCCCACAACAAAAGAAATTTATGAGCCCGTATTAACTGAGTTGGAAAGCCTTGGAGTGAAGTTTGAAGAAAAAGCTTTTTAAAAAGCCAAATAATAATCTTTGGTCAATTCCTTATATTCATCAGTATAGGAATGTCGTTCATCTTTTTCGATGATAATTGTACTTTCAGAAAAAGTACGTTGAATAAATTCAAATCGCATCATAAGCCTCTTTTCAGGTTTATCGGTACGTGTAATGATACGAGTGAGTTTGGTTAGAAATAATTTATTTTTTTCGGCATCCTCTCTGAATAGTTCGCTTTCTTTAGTAGGTAGGATTACATAAAATTTTCCATTCGGGTTCAGTAATTTTAATACACCATCTAAAAGATCTTTAAATGGCAACTGGTCGGTATGTCGCGCATTTGTTCGGGACTCTTCGGAAGCCTTCGATGAATCAATAAAATAAGGAGGATTGCTTACGATTAGGTCATATTTGTGATCACACTCTTTTGCAAATTGCTGAAGTGAAATATGGTGAATCTCTATATTTTCTTTCCATTTACAATTGTTCACATTTTCGGTCGCTTGAATGAATGCGCCATTATCTATATCGATCGCATCAATACGAGCAGCTGATTTTTGAGCAAGCATCATTGCAATAATTCCAGTGCCTGTGCCAATATCTAAGATCGTTTTAGCATTGGAAGCATTTACCCAGGAGCCTAATAGAACCGCATCAGTGCCTACTTTCATAGCACACTTGTCCTGTACAATTTGGAACTGTTTAAAAGCGAATATTTGATTCGACATAAAGGAGTAGAAAACAGTTTGATTTAAAGTGTTTACTCTATTGTACTATAAAGTTAAACTAATTTTTGTTACAACAATATCAGCCTGTTTAAATTTATGATAATACTATTCCTCATCTGTTTCCTTTTCTGTTTCATCCACTTCTTTTTTAGAAATGTAGATGTCGATGAGGCCTTCTGGTGCATCTAGTTCAATAGTCTTGGAATCTCTGTTGATGGCAATAATAAATTCTTCTTTGGCAGGAATTAAAATATCATTCTCACCATGTTTGATTTGAAGAATAGTTTGATGTGGGAAATCGAGGACTTCAGTTATTTTCCCTATCTCTCCAAATGTTTTGTCGATAGCAGTATAGCCGGCAAGTTCATGAATATAGAATTTTTTTCCTTTTAACGGAGGTAATGAAGTTAAAGGAAGGTAAAGTGATTTTTTGATTAATTCTTCTGCGCGGTCAATAGAATCTATTCCTTCTAAAGAAACGGTTGCTGTTGTGCCTTTAATTTGAATTTTTTTTATAAAGAAGGGTACAAGTGAATTGTTTAGTTCAATGAAAACCGATTCAAGTTTTTTGTATCTGCTGCCGTCATCAACATCAAGAATAAATGCCAATTCACCATGATTACCAACTCTTCTGGCAATATACCCTAAACTAAAACATTCTTTTTTTGTCATATTAGATTCTTATAAATTTTTTATAATTTTCAAATGCTCATAGTGTTGGCGACCGTGCCAAGCATATAGAGCAAGCATTTCTTCTAATTTAAATTCTTTATTGTATTCGGGGTGTATGTATTTTCTTTGAAGGTCGGAATCTGTCAGTGTTTTTAATAAGATCGTCATGCGTTGATGAATACCTTCAATCAAATTTAATGAAATTTGAACAGGAGTGTTTTTCCCATCTTCTAAATTCGCCCAAAGATCCTGATTGTATGGTTTTATTATAGGTGTATTTTCCGTTAAGGTTAACTTTAAACGTATCAGGGCATTCATATGGCTATCTGCAAGGTGATTGATTATTTGCTTTGCATTCCAACCATCTGGGCGATAACTTTTCTCTAATTGCTCAGTGCTGATAGATGCAACCAAAACGTTTAATTCATTCGGGAATTGCTCAATGATAGCGATGTGTTTTTGATTGTCGGCAGAAGTATAATTTTTGCCGTATTCAAATCTTCCTTGAGGATATTTTAAATGCTCCATCGTTTAATATTTTTTAACAAAAAAGGCATTCTTCAACGAAGA
>JAPLDC010000019.1 GCA_026391935.1 Bacteroidota bacterium
CCAATGAAAGACTTACAATTGTAGTGATCGATGACCCTGCTAAACTGCGTTTTGAATATTTATCCGACACAATATTATTTTTCATTTGTGTAAAAATATTGCTTTTATACCTCTTGCTCTTGCTGAAATAAAATTGAAATAAACAATTCAACGTTAATAACCTGATACAATTCAAAAATTCCCTCACATTTTGTATATTCGCAACCTTATAATTTCAGCAGAATAACAAATAAATGGAATACAATTTCAGAGAAGTAGAAAAGCGGTGGCAGGCCTTTTGGGCGGAAAATAAAACGTTTCGTGCTGAAGACAGATCGTCAAAACCAAAATATTATGTATTGGACATGTTTCCTTATCCAAGTGGTTCGGGATTGCATGTTGGTCACCCATTAGGATATATCGCTTCCGATATTTTTGCACGTTACAAACGTCTGAAAGGATATAATGTATTGCATCCAATGGGTTACGACTCCTTTGGACTTCCTGCAGAGCAATATGCAATTCAAACAGGACAACATCCCGAAATAACTACTAAAACAAATATTGCACGTTACCGCGAGCAATTGGATAAGATCGGATTTTCATTTGACTGGGACAGAGAAGTGCGCACTTCAAATCCCGATTATTACAAATGGACACAGTGGATCTTTATTCAACTTTTTAATTCATGGTATAATCCCGAAACGGATAAAGCAGAAAATATTTCTACGTTAATAGAAAAATTACGGAGCAATACCCTCTCCTTTGGAGAGGGCCGGGGTGAGGCATTCTCCTCTCTTTCCGAAAAGGAACAATCTGATTTATTGTTAGAACACCGGCTTGCATATCTAAGCGATACAATGGTGAACTGGTGTCCGCAATTGGGTACTGTACTCGCTAATGAGGAAGTGAAAGATGGTGTTTCTGAACGTGGCGGTTATCCCGTTGAACGGAAGTTGATGAAACAATGGAGCATGCGTATCACCGCTTATGCTGATAGATTATTGAAAGATCTGGATGGCATCGACTGGACAGAATCTATCAAGGAAGCACAACGAAATTGGATAGGAAAAAGTGAAGGAACAAGTTTAAAATTCAAGCTTCAAAGTTCAGCTGAAGTTATTGAAGTATTTACCACAAGACCCGACACGATCTTCGGAGTTTCTTTTGTTACGCTTGCTCCGGAGCATGAATTAGTTTCACAACTTACCACACCTCAACAAAAAACAACAGTTGATGAATATATCCTGTTTGCAAAAAATCGCAGTGAACGCGAACGCATGGCGGATGTAAAAAAGATATCCGGAGTTTTTACCGGAGCCTATGTTCTTCATCCCTTCACCGGAAAACAAATTCCGATCTGGATCGGTGATTATGTGTTGGCCGGTTACGGAACAGGCGCTGTAATGGCGGTTCCAGGGCACGATTCACGCGACTATGCTTTCGCAAAACATTTTGACTTGCCAATTATTGAAGTGGTAACAGGCGGTGATCTTTCGAAAGAAGCCTACGATGCAAAGGAAGGCAAATTAATAAATTCCGATTTCTTAAATGGATTGGAAGTGAAAGCAGCTGTTAAAAAAGCAATTGCTGTTATTGAAGAAAAATCTTTAGGAAAAGGCAAAACGAATTTCCGTTTGCGCGATGCTGTTTTTGGCCGTCAGCGTTATTGGGGTGAACCAATTCCTGTATATTATGAAAATGGTATTCCGAAAGTTTTAGATGAAAATGAATTGCCATTAGTACTTCCTGAAGTAGATAAATATTTACCGACCGAAACCGGCGAACCACCATTGGCACGTGCTACAAATTGGAAGTACAAGCCAAAGTCCCCCTTTGAAGGGGGCAAGGGGGATGATGCCTATGCATACGAACATTCTACAATGCCCGGATGGGCAGGCTCATCCTGGTATTTTTTACGATACATGGATGCACACAACCGGAAAGAATTTGTGAGCAAAGAAGCCGTTGATTATTGGCAAAATGTTGACCTATACATTGGTGGCGCAGAACATGCAACAGGACATTTATTATACGTTCGTTTCTGGACAAAATTTCTGAACGATTTAGGATTGATTCCTGTTATTGAACCAGCAAAGAAGTTGATTAATCAAGGGATGATACAGGGGGTGAGTAGTTTTGTATACAGAATAGAAAATTCAAATAAATTTGTTTCAATTGGCTTAAAAAAAGATTTTGAAACTACAGCACTTCACGTTGACGTAAATATTGTAAACAACAATACATTAGATATAGACGCTTTCAAAAACTGGAGAGAAGAATATAAGGATGCAGAATTTATTTTGGAAGATGGTAAATACATCTGCGGAAGTGAAGTAGAAAAAATGTCCAAATCGAAATGGAATGTTGTGAGTCCGGATCTGATGGTTGAACAATACGGCGCAGACTGTTTGCGCTTATATGAAATGTTCCTCGGTCCGCTTGAACTTTCCAAACCATGGAATACAAACGGAATTTCAGGTGTTTCAAATTTCATCCGTAAACTTTGGAGGTTGTATCAAAAGGATGAGACATTTTCTGTTTCCAACGAAGCTGCAACAAAACCGGAACTAAAAGCATTATACAAAACCATCAAAAAGATCATTCATGATATTGAAAATTTCTCTTTCAATACTTCTGTGAGCAGCTTTATGATCTGTGTAAACGAATTAACAGATCTGAAATGTAATAAACGTGAAATTTTAGAACCGCTGGCAATCATCATTGCTCCATATGCACCTCATCTTGCAGAAGAACTCTGGAAAAACTTAGGTCATACCGAAACGATCACTTACGCTGCTTTCCCTGAATGTATCGAATCGTACCTTGTTGAAAGCACTTTTAGTTATCCTGTTTCCTTTAACGGAAAAACTCGCTTTTTTCAGGAATACGACCTTTCATTGAACAAAGAACAAATAGAAAAAGAAGTATTGACCCTTGAACAAACTCAGAAATACCTGGATGGAAAAGCACCTAAAAAGGTGATCGTGGTTCACAATAAGATCATAAATATTGTCGTTTAACAATAAACGCGGTAAATAATTGAAAAAGGAGCGTTTTTAATGCTCCTTTTTCAGTTCCTAACCTTTTGATACCCAATTTCGTACAAAAATCAGGATTTGGCATAAGGTTTGAAATAGACCTATCAACTAAACTCAATACAATGAAAAAGTTTGTTTTAATAGGAACAGTAACAATGATTGCAGGTATTGCCTGTATATCATTTCAGAAAGAAAAAGAATTGCCTCAGGTAAACTTTGAAGGTCCTGTAAAAGAACTTCCAATAGTAAATAATGAAGCATTCAAACGTGGGGAATTATTAACCTTCCGAATGCACTACGGGATCATTGACGCAGGTATTGCAACGCTCGGAATTACAGAAGAGGTGAGAGAAATTGCAGGCAGAAAAACATTTCACGTAGTTGGATTAGGAGAATCAAGAGGTGCTTTCGACTTCTTTTATAAAGTACGTGACCGTTACGAAACATTCATTGATGAAAAATCGATCGTGCCTTGGGTTTTCTTGCGTCACGTGAATGAAGGCGGTTATACCATCGATCAAAGTTATGTGTTCAACCGTTATAGCGAAAATGTAAATGTCGGTAATGGCGAAACATTCAAAGTTGAACCAAACATGCAAGATATGTTATCCGCTTTTTATGCTGCCCGTAATTTAGATCTGGGTGGTGCAAAACCGGGAAACACATATGCTATCAATTGTTTTATGGATAAAGAAGTTTGGCCCTTAAAAGTAAAATTCATCGGCCGTGAAACAATTACTACTGATCTTGGAACATTCAAATGCTTGAAATACAGGCCAATTGTTCAACAAGGACGCGTTTTTAAACATGAAGAAGATGTGAATATCTGGATCACAGACGATAAAAATCACATTCCTGTTTTAGGTCAAGCCGATGTTTTAGTAGGTTCTATCAAAGCAGAATTAAAATCCTATAAAGGTTTAGCAAACCCTATTTCAAAAATTAATTAAACAATATCCCCATGCAAAAATGCCTCCTTCTGTTAATCTGAAGGAGGCATTTTTATTTACAACCCCTAAATTTGCCTCATCGCGATGGAGCTGCCATTATTAAAAAGCTCTTCCTGAAAAACATTTTTTATTATTTCTACCTTTTAGCTATCTTGCAATCGATTTTTAAAAAAAATTACAATGGAATTAAAACCGGAAATAGTTGACCGCATAAAATTATTGGATGAGAAATTTCAAACAATGGGACAAGATCTTGCATCTTATCTAGATGGTTTGTTATACGCTGATTATCTGACTTATTGGGATTACATTCACCTCGACACATTATTAAGTCTGCAGAGTCCGAAAACAAAAATACCGGATGAAGAAATCTTTATCATGTATCACCAAATTACAGAGTTGTATTTTAAACTTTGTTTACACGAATACAATCAGCTTGCGGAAAAAAAAGATATTGATGTTAAATTTTTAACCGACCGCATCAATCGTATCAATCGCTATTTCGAAGGATTAATTTCTTCTTTTGATATCATGGTGGATGGAATGGATCCAAAACAATTCCTGAAATTCAGAATGAGCTTATTACCTGCAAGTGGCTTCCAATCGGGACAATACAGAATGATTGAAATATGTTCTACCACTTTCAAAAATTTGGTTGCGAAGGATATCCGCGATACTTTTAATGATGATCTGAAGGATGAACAGATCGCGAAAATGTATGAACATATTTACTGGAAGGCTGGAGCAACGGAGCTTGCAACAGGTAAAAAAACATTGACACTTATTCAATTCGAAGAAAAATATCAAAAAATATTTATTGAACTGGCACAAAGATTCAAGCACACCAATTTGTTGGCCCTCTACAAATCAATGTCGGAAGAGGATCAGAAAAATGAAAACCTGGTGATGGCACTCCGTCAAATGGATGTGAATGTAAA
>JAPLDC010000340.1 GCA_026391935.1 Bacteroidota bacterium
TGTATTTCCTCCCGTTAGTTATGCTATCAAATATGCTTTTCCCAGCAACACTTCTTACGTTGTAAATGATGCATCTACAACTTACAATGATAATACAGAGACGGGAGGGTTATTCCGTTCTAAGAATGGTGCACAATTCACAATGAAGACAGGAATAAAAAATACAGGAAACCAAAATTTACCATCTTACAATGTATTATCTAGAGTTTTGAATTCAGGAGGTACAACAGTTGTGTCAGATAATAAAATGAGTCTGGCTTCAACACCTTCACAAACAGAGAATATCATAATGACAAATATGTTTACTCCAACAGCTGCTGGAACGTTTCGATTTGTGACAAATACTCAGTTGATAGGAGATGCCACTCCAAGTAATGATCAGAAAATTCAAGAAATTGTTGTAGTTGATACAACAACGGCTTCAATTCGTTTGTCTTATGACGATGGAGTTGAAGCTGGTTTGGGTGGGTTGAATTGGACAGGAGGAGTAGGTGGTGCTGCAATTTATTTTGTCCCTCCATTTTATCCCGCAAAAGTAACGGACCTTTATGCATATATTGTTGCAAATCCTTCTTCTTTTGGCTATTCTATGGTCATTTATGATGATAATGGGACATCAGGTGCTGCTGGTACGAAATTAGATTCTATTTATGCAGCCCCAAGTTCTGTTTTTACTTCCTCTTGGAATTCTGTTCCGCCAACAACTCCTCTTACAATTAGTTCAGGAGGAATATATGTAGCATGGGTAATGAATGGTATTGGGTTGACGCTCGGACAAAATCAAGTTGCACCTTTTTCAAACAGGACATTTGAAATTTTAGGAAATACTTGGGCGCCTTATCGTTACAGAGAAACAGAAGATGTGATGATCAATATCGGAATCTCAAAAATTTCCGGTGCAGGAATTCAGGAAAATAATTTTGAAAATTACTGTGGTTACTTTTATCCAAATCCATCTTCAAATTTTGCAACCATCAACTATGATATTCCTTTTAACGTAAATACAATAAATTATCAATTATTTGATATGCAAGGAAAATTGATCAACCTTGCTTCAAATGATATCCTTATGAATACAGGTAAACTGAATATTAATGTTAATGGTCTGGCTGCAGGTATCTATACATGCAAAATTACTATTGACGGAAATGTAGTTGTAAGAAAATTAGTGATTTCAAAATAACTAAATAGTTATTTACTTTTTAAGAAAAGCATTCTTCATAGAAGAATGCTTTTCTTTTTATAACAATTCGTTTATAACAGATCCGACATCCTTTGCTTCGGGGAAATAAGAAACAATTTTTTGCAATACTTCTTCAACTATCGAATCGGGGCAGGACGCTCCACTCGTAAGGATAATATTGAGCACATCTTTTGTTGGTAAATAATCTTTTGTATGCACATGTTTTTGGTTATAGAAATCAAAATGGTTTATCTCACCTTTTGAAACGATCTCTTTTGCTGAAGAAATAAAAAATGTAGGTAGTTTTTCCTCGCATAATTCAACAATATGTGAAGTATTAGAACTATTGTAACCACCAACCACAATCGCCAAATCCGCTTCATTTTTTAATAATCCATAAGTAGCTTCCTGATTTTCGTTGGTCGCATAACACAAAGTATCTTTTGTATCTGAAAAATGCTCCTTTATTTGAGTTATCCCATATTTTTGAATCATCACCTCTCTAAAGTAATCGGCAATTTCTTGTGTTTCAGTAGCCAGCATTGTTGTTTGGTTAATTACACCCAATCGTTCTAAATGTTTGTAAGGATCCAGATTGTCAGAATGTTTTCCCTTAAAAACGTTATTGAATTCATTAATGTCGATATGGCCTAAAATAAATTCACCTAATAGTTTTGATTCCTTTATGTCCTTAACAATAATTGCAGGTGCATTTTGTTCGCTTCGAGAAAAAGTGGCTCGGGTTTCTTCATGTTTAAATTTCCCATGAATAACAATACTAAATTGTTCTTCGCCAATCTTTTCAGATTTTTTCCAAACACGCTCAACAAAAGGACAAGTCGTATCATATTTTCTAACATGGATTCCGATCTTATTTAATTGAGCTTCAATTTCAAGTGTTGTACCAAATGCAGGAATAATTACAATGTCATTTGCATTTAATTCACTAAAAGAAATTATTTGATTTCCAGATGTA
>JAPLDC010000531.1 GCA_026391935.1 Bacteroidota bacterium
GAAATATCCGTTTTGGATGATGAATGAAATCGACAATATTATCCTTATCCTTAAGATCGGTGGTGCAAGTGATTCCTGGAGGTTTATTGAAGGCGATGTATATCGGTTGCTCTTTGCTTTTCAACGGTTTACCATCGATAGTGATCTCATCTGCATATGAAACTTTTGTTCCAAGTTCAGGAACTTTTCCGTTTACAGTTACACGACCTTGTTCGATAAGTTTGTCGGCTTCACGTCTGGAGCAGGTTCCTGTTTCGCTGATAAATTTATTTAGTCGTGTTAACATTATAATTGATGACGGAAAAATGAAAGGAAATCAGGAAAAGTAATTGAAGGATTTTTTAAAATTGAATTTCCAAAATTATTATGCCTTCGCTTTAAATTTATTTATTGCATTGATTGTAAATTCTGAAAGCACTAATTTTCCACTCATCTCAGCTCGTTCTATCAGTAGGGTATCCCAATTTTCCGTTCCTCTCCAAAAAGCTTTTTTTAGCATTGACATTGCCTCAGGATTTGATTTTGAAAGATTATCTGTTAATCCGGAAATGGCAATATCCATTTCTTCAATTGTCTTATACAATTCCATATATAAGCCTTTTTCCTTTGCCCAAAGTGCCGTTTTCCATTCCGTTGCATTTATGGATAAGGAAGTAAATGCCGACGTACCTATTTTTCTTTCAACTGCCGGTCCCACAACAAATGGGCCGATGCCAACAGCAAGTTCGCTTAGTTTGACTGATGCAGATTCAACTGCGAAGGCATAATCGGCAGCAGATGCAATTCCAACACCACCACCAACAGCTTTCCCTTGAACGCGCGCAATAACAAATTTAGGAACTGTTCGAATCGCATTGATTACCATCGCAAATCCGGAAAAGAATTTTTTTCCCGTTTCCAGATCTTTTATGGATATCAATTCATCAAATGAAGCACCGGCACAAAATGCTTTGTCTCCTTCGCTTTGTAATAAAATAACATTTACATTATTATCTTTTCCGGCATTGGAAATTTCTTCAGCAAGTTGGCGAAGCAATACCCCCGGCATTGAATTACTTTGTGGATGAAAAAATGTGATTGTTGCTATTCCGTTTGCTATGTTTGATTTTACGTGACCTTCCATTTAGTAGTGTTTTGATTTGTTAGTTATTGAAAAGAAGAAATGAAATTCTACTCATCAAGCAAATTTAGAGATAATTATTATAAAACTCATTTAATAAACACACGCATATTTTATTGAAAGATTATTAAATAAAAAAGTCCCGCATTTCTGCAGGACTCAATTAAACCAATGTTTAACCCTTATATTTAATCCAATTAGTTCTCGTGATATGCTGGTAATTTTCCTTCTTTTATCAAGGCCAGACTTTTTAATTTGTGCTCTTCAAAATTACCGAAGCATAATGCATCCAATAGATCTTGTTTTGTCATAAGAGGACTGTTCAGTTGTGATTTTAATTCTTTTTCACAACGATTTACATATTTCTCAAAACGCTCAGGAGCCCATATGTATTGAGTTTTGTGCCAATCCGGTTGAGTACGGTCAACTTTGAATTCTGTTGGCATGTCATCATTCAGTTTGATATTTGTTTTAATATCTAAACCTTCGAATTTTTTTGGTAATAAACGATTATCAAAGATCAATGGTCTGCTGATTTTAATAACATGTTTCTTTTTCTTCACATCAACCATCGCTAATCCTTCAATTGTCAAACCTTTTTTCTTAAGATGACCATACTTTGATTCAAAACTCTTTAGGATCTCAAACATGTCGTTTATTATTAATGGACCATAAAGATACGAAGTATTATCTAATGTGTTTATTAACAATTGATTATTTAGACAATTGATTTACAGTGTACTATGACTGTTGAAAAATTGTAGATGAATGACCATTTTTGACCTGAGTATTCGATATTTTATAGATGAAACTCCTAGGAATAAGAGTAATTTATTGATTATCAGTGTATTGCTGTCTTTTTGGCAGGGGTCTAGAAAACGAAAGAATATTTCAGGAAATTGATAGGAATTTATACGGCCAAGACTTGATTTTTTTGAAAAAACGGAAGAAATAATAAATGTAATTTATTGATATTCAGTTGTTAGTGTGCAGAAGACAGGTGTTCCCTTTGTATGAAATTAGCTTCTTATTTAATTCAGCCGTAAGTTTAATAGTATCCCTTTGATTCTTTATTATTTGATTTTAAAACAAACACAAATTAGCTGATTTTTTTATTTTTTAGCCGGTCAATGCTTTTTTCAATGAATTTTTCTGTGGGCATAATTGTTTGCTGAATTCTTTTTGCATACCGGATCGAAGCTGTAATATCCTTGTTTTTTTCTTCGATTATATCTTTTTGTTCAAGAAGTATTTTTCTCGAATTTAAATTATCGTTTTTGAAAAAAATGAAAAATATCGAAGTGATAATGAATAGTAAAAATAAAATAAAATGACCTAATATTTCTTGTATCGATTTCATCTCGATTGGAAAATTTACTAAACCTTCTTTGCCGGCCATGAACCACTTGAGTGTGAAAAAAGCTAAAATAGAAAACGTTATTAAGGATTTGATGATGATCTTGTTATCAAACATGACCACTGCGATCATGCACATTACAAGTAAATAAAAATGCATATTGGAGGCTAGTCCGTATAAAAGTGTTGCGCAAATAAAATATATGTATCCACAAATTGTAGAGAAATAAAACGCAAAAGAGTTTTTATTTTTTGAATGAAGAAAAAAGTTGAGCAATGAAGTAATAATGAAAGAGAAGATTAGAGTAAGATCACTGTATGATTTAAAATAGAATGATAGTGGTAGGAAAGATAGCATGATCACAATTGAAATTATTGCGATCAGGTTACTAATACGAATTTTTCTATTTAGCAGATCATCATTATTAGTTGAGATCCCGATATTTAATATTTTTTGTATCAATTTAATTTATTTTTTTAAACAAGAATCCTTCATTGAATCAATTTTAAACCCTAATTCCAATTATTAAAATATCATCTACCTGATCGATGTTTCCCTGCCAATTTTTTAATGTTTCCTCAACAGCCTTGTATTGTTCATTCATAGGAAGATGAGAGATGGATAAAATTAATTTCTGCAAACTAGACAATTTGAATTTTTTGCCTTTTTCTCCTCCAAACTGGTCAGCATAACCATCCGTAAAAGCATAAATAACATCATTTTCCTGAAGTTGAATTGTATGTGTAATAAAAGGAACAGGAGTGTCTACTTTTCCAATCGCCTGCTTTGTTGGCTTATATTCAATTAAACCCTTTTCACGGATTATCCACAATGGATTATTTGCGCCGCTCCATTTCAGCAATTTGCTTTTTTTGTCGAGTGCACATAAAGAAATGTCCATTCCATCGTTTACTTCACTCTCGCTTTTTTCAAATGTCTCGATAACAAGTTCGCTCACCTTGTCTAAAATTTTCCCAGGTTCAGTGATCCCAAACTCATTTACGGTTCTGTTTAATGCATTGGAACAAACTACACTTACCATCGCTCCCGGAACTCCATGTCCCGTGCAATCTGCAGCAGCAAATAAAAGTAGGTCGCTGTTCAGTTTGTCGGTTTCAAGCCAATAAAAATCCCCCGCTACGATGTCTTTTGGTTTATAGAAGAAAAAAGAATTTGGAAGAAATTGTTTGATCAGTTTTTGCGGAGGTAAAATAGCTTCTTGTAAACGTTTTGCATATGAAATG
>JAPLDC010000244.1 GCA_026391935.1 Bacteroidota bacterium
GCACCAAAAGAAAAATGTTTTCCTGCTCCTTCAAAAGTGATCAATTTCAAATTATTGTTTTCCTTAAATGAATTTAAAAGAGTCTGGATTTCCTGCATCATAACATGATCAAGAATATTTCCTTTACCGTCATCCAAAATAATTTGTGCGACAGCACCATCGTGTGTAAAATTTAATTTAATTCTTTCCATAGTTTCTCTATTTGAGATCTTTCTCGAATTTCATTCCCTCGAAAAACCGCTCTATTTATACATTTTTAAGCTTTTTCACTTTTATATTGCGGAGAAATAGTATGATGTAACTCTTCATTCCATTCGTGTCCTTCAGCTAACAATTGACGAAGTAAAATGAAATCTACTTCGCGATCGTCCTTTGGTCCGTCATTAAATGCTCGAAAACCCGCTTTTGCTTCGCTCATCATATTCAATGCTAACCACTCGCGGCTGCTTTCTTTATTTTTATCCCAATGTTCTAATTTTTTCTTACGCACTTCAGTAAGTGTTTTAGCTAAACAATTAGGGAATGTATGTAATAATTTAGCGATCAAATCATTTACAGCTTTGTCCAACAAGGAAAGATCAACTTCTCCTTTTGCCATAAGTTCTTTTCCTAATTTGGCTGCATCCCCCGATTTCATGGTTCCGAAAACAAGTTTTCCAAAATCATCTGTATGCTTATCCAAAACGACTAAAGGATTTGCAACAAATTTACCATCCACCTTTAATGCAGGAACAACATCTGTGATCATTCCAAAATTATACGCTTGATGAGCTGTCCAAGGCTCACAAAGTGTCAAAGACATCATTGCACGTTCTATACCTACATATAGATGCAAAAAGTCAGTAGCTCCGCCAATGGCTGCACTTCCATGCTTAGGACCAGCTTGTCCGAAACGTGCTAAGTCACTCGCAACAGTATAATCACATGCCATACCAATCTCTTGTCCACCACCAATTCGCATTCCATTAACACGACATACAACAGGTTTTTCACACATTAATATTGCCGATACCATGTCGTTAAATAAACGCATATATTGACTATATTCCTGAGGATTCCCTGAATAATACTCTGCATATTCCTTTGTATTTCCTCCTGTACAAAAAGCTTTGTCGCCAACCGCAGTAAAAACTACAGCTACTACACTTCTGTCATTTGAAGCCTGGCGGAAAGCCAGAATAATTTCTTTCACAGCCGCAGTCGTATACGAATTGTATTGCTTCGGATTGTTAAGAATTATCCATGCATTGAAAAGTCCTTTGATAGGTGTTCCGTCTTTATCTATACAAGGACGATTTTCGAAAATAATTTCTTTGAATGTAACATCAACGATGTTGTGATTATTTAGTTCTTTCATTTTATTATTTTTTATGTATTTATATTTTTAAAAAATTATTAAATGGGCTTACAAACAATACTAGTTCAGACAGATAATATCTTTCACTAGTTAAAATCTGGTACTAATATTGAACGTTTATCGTATTTATGCTCTAAGGTGTTTTTGAATACTTCATTAATTTTAGACATAGGAAATGTTTGAACAAAATCTTTTATCTCCAATTTTCCGGATGCAATTAGATCAACTACTTCTGGATACAACTCAGGTTTGCAACCCCATGTTCCAATAAGCTTTGCATCAAATGCCATTAAATTACTCAAGCGTACTTCAAGTTTATTCATGGTAAAACCAACAATACTCAATGTTGAAGTAAATGTGATCAGGTTAAATGCAAGATCTTGACCTTGCGAGGTTCCCGAAAATTCAAATATCTTAAATCCGAATTTTGGAGCACCTAATTCTTTCGCGATCTCTTTTACTTTGCTTTTTATTTCTTTAATGTCAAGTCCTTTAGAATTCAATGTTGCGTCCACTCCATTCTTTTTAGCTTGTGCCAATTTTTCATCATTGATATCAATTGCCAGAACCTTTGCACCCATTATCTTTGCTATCAAAGCTCCATAAACACCTACACCACCAACACCGATTATAATAGCAAGATCGCCCTTCTCCAACTCTGATTTTTTAATCACCTGATATGGAGTAGAAATAGCATCCGCAATAACAGAAAGTTGTTCTAGGGAATATTTTTTTAATATTGAATCAGGCACAAGGCATAAATATTTATGTGGCACAACAATATGAGAGGCAAAACCTCCGTGAAAATCATTGCCTGGCATCAATTGATTCTGACACATATTACTTCTTCCTTTATTACATAATTCGCATTCTCCGCAAGGTAATACAGCAGGAATGATTACGTTTTTACCTTTTAAATGAGCGGGGCCTTCAATAACTGTCCCACTGATCTCATGACCTAAGGTTAAAGGCATTTCTTTTTTTGTACGAACACCATCGTGCCAAAAACTAAGATCAGTATGGCACACACCACATCCGGCAATTTTAACTAGTGCCTCATTCTCATTTATTTTTGGCATTTCCGATTCAACCAATATAAAATCAGTTTTCAGAGCGGTCATTTGCCATTGCTTAATATTACTCATTATAATTTTGTTTTATAAATTAACATTTTCAAATAAAATTGCAGTACCCTGTCCGCCACCGATACAAGCAGAAGCGATTCCATATTTTACTTTACGGATATTCATTTCTCTTGAAATAGTAAGTGATAAACGTCCACCTGTTGCAGCCAAAGGATGTCCGATCGCGATCGCGCCACCATTCACATTACAAATGTTTCTATCCAATCCTAACTCTCTCTCACAACCAATAAATTGTGCGGCAAATGCTTCGTTGATCTCAATTAATCCGATATCTGAAATTTTCAAACCTGTCATTTCCAATAATAATCTGATCGCAGG